>JANOBO010000107.1:0-11638 GCA_031411695.1 Verrucomicrobiaceae bacterium | reverse complement strand
AGGTAGTCATAGTCGTCGGTCGCCAAAATGCCGCTCTCCTCATAGGTGGGAAAGTACCCCACTTCCTCGCTCTGCACGGCATTGTATGGAAGCGTCTCGACCGCCGATAGAATTCCAACGCTTAACATCAACGATCCGAGCGAAACACAGTTAAACCGTTTCTTGAATGGGAGAAGGAGCATACGAATCGAAATCTAGGGTTCACTTACGCTGATGGAACGAACAATTTTTTTCTTGGTTTTGGAGAAGAACCCCATCTGCCTCAGAACTTCCCAATCTGCGTGAATTAAACAGGTCGCCACATAAGCGAAGAGTCCGGCGCCTGGCAAGAAAATAATCGCAGCTGCCCAAAAAACTCTGAGCATACGCCCTCTGGGTGTGGATGCCAAGCTCCACAACCCCAGCAAAACAAGAACCACCCACGAGGCAACCAAGATCCAATAATGGATCGTATCGACCGTGATGATCTTCAAGAATAGAAAATTTCGCAGAGCGGTCATGATCAGATCAAATCAGATTGGGAGCACATCGTGACGATGGCCACGCTGTGTTGCTTTGATGCGAGTGAGAGGCGGGAGAGTCATAGGCTCGACAGTGAAATAGGAGGACCCATTCCGTCAGATCGACGAGTTCGCATCTTGGAGGCGCTCGCCTCCTCAGTCAATGAAATAACAAGCTCGTCGCGCCGCGCTTGGTGAGTCTTTGTTGCACGCATCTGGCGTCGTACGATCCACGTTTACACAAGCTCAGGTGTCCAGCACATCCCTCAGCGGCGTGGCCGATCCGTTGGCCACTCGATGAAGTTCATTCCGCCCCGTGTAGCGTCAATCTACTTTTGCGCGTTCACATGTGCGCCGGTCGATGAAACCAACGCCATTTGCAGCGGCCTCGGGTAGATGCCGAGGAAGACAATGACGATCGCCAGCGAAGTCGCGATCGCCTGCGACGCGATGGAAAGTCGGAGTGGCTCTTCCGCGCTGCCTTCATTGGTATAGATCGCAAGGATCACTTTGAAGTAGTAGTAGAAACCGGCAGCGGCACCGACCACTGCGCAGCCGATCACGCCCCAATAGCCGTGATCCACTGCGGCGATGAAGACCAGCATCTTCCCCAGAAATCCAGCCGTGAGCGGAAGGCCCGCGAGCGATGCCATCGCGATCGTGAGGAGAAACGCCAAGAGCGGCGAGCGGCGGCCCAGTCCTTTGATTTCATCAAGACTGTCGCCGATGCCGTGACGACGCGCGACGCACAAAACGAAGAATGCCAGCACCGTCATCGGCAGATACGTTGCAAGGTAAAAGGCCACGATGCCCCCAGAAGATAAATCGAGCCTCACCGGTGCGCCGCTGGCCAGCGCGAGGAGAAGAAAGCCCGCGTGCGAAATGCTCGAATACGCCAGCAGCCGCTTCACGCTCGTCTGGAAGATCGCGGGCAGACTGCCTAGCAGAATGGTGATCGCCGCGCTGATGAGCAGCATCCCCGTCACCTCCCCCGCCACACGCGAGCCATCCGCAAGCAACGCGTCGATGACCCGCGTGAGCACGATGAAACCAGATGCCTTTGAGCCCACTGACAAAAACGTGGTCACCGGCGTGGACGCGCCTTGATACACATCCGGCACCCACATGTGAAACGGCGCGGCCGCGACCTTGAAGCCGACACCAGCGAGGAGAAACACGCTGCCGAAAAGCAGCACGCTTTTGTCCACCGCAGGATTCTTCACCGCCGCCGCGATGCCTTCAAACGTCAGCGATCCCGTGGCGCCATACACCCAGGCCGATCCATAGATGAGCACTCCCGTCGCCGCCGCGCCGAGGATCAAATACTTCACGCCGGCTTCCAGCGACAATGCGCTCTTCCGCGTGTACGCCACGAGGACGTAAAACGACACCGTCACCAGTTCCAACGTCACAAACACCGTCACCAGATCCTTTGCCGACGCCATCCACATCATGCCTGTGCACACGATCAGCGGCAGCCCGATCAGCTCGCCGAATCTTCCGTCGAGCGAATAGCCGCCCAGCGTTTTCTCAGATTCCGTCACCAGCCATAGCACCAGCGCGGTGATCACGAGAGCGAAACCCTTGTAAAAAAGCGCAAGCGAATCCAGGGAGTAAAACGGCGCCACGAACGCAGGCAGCGCTTTCGATGCCACCGTCAGCAGCAACAGCGCCCCGCCACAGCCTGCGATGCCAGTCCAGGCCAGCACGCGGTCACTCACTTGCGGCAGAAATGCGGCGGCGGCGATGATCACCAGACCGAGCAGCGCGAGAAGAACTTCAATGGAGAAAACCGACATATCGCGTGTGACTTGGTTTCGTGGCGTCCGCTGTTATAGGCCCGCGACCTTCGCGGTCGTCCAGGCCGTTTTCATCAGGTCGATCAGCGTGCTCGGGCAGCAGCCCACGATCAGCAGCACCGCCGCCAGCAGCACCAGCGGCACCCGCTGGCCAGCCGACGGGTCCTTCATGTACAAGCCCGAGGCCGCCGTGCCGAAGAATAGCTTCCGATACGCACGCAGCATGTACACCGCCGACATCACCACGCCCCACAGCGCCAAGATCGTCGTCCATTGCAGCGCGTTCAATCTCTCCGGCGACCACAGCTTCGTGTCGAACGTTCCGGCGAACACCATCACCTCCCCCGCAAAGTTTGCCAGACCCGGCAGCCCGATGGATGCAAAGGCCGCAAAGGCAAACACCACCGCCAGCATCGGCGCATGCGTCGCCAGACCGCCCAGCTTGTCAAACTCCAGCGTGCCCAGCTGATTGCGCATCCGCCCGCACAGCGCGAACGACAGCGCGATCGAAATCCCATGCGCAAACATCAGCACCACCGCGCCTTTCAGCGCCAGCTCGTTCCCCGCCGCGATGCCGAGAAAAATGTACCCCATGTGCATCACGCTCGAGTTTGCCAGCATGTCATCCAGCCGGCTCTGATGGATCGTCACCAGCCCCATCACCAGGATGTTCCCCAGCAGCATCAGCAGCAGCGCGTGCTGGATCCACGGCGCCTGCGCGCCCAGCGGCAGCAGCGGCATCGCGATGCGCAGCAGCCCGTAGAGCCCGAATTTTTTCAGCACCCCGGCATGCAGCATCGCCACCGAAGTCGGCGCGGTCGCATACGCCGGCGCCGCCCAACTGTGAAAAGGGAACAGACTCACCAGCGCGCCGAAGCCCAGCAGCAGCGTGAAGAAGATCCACTCCTGCGTCGCCGCCGGCAGGCTGGCCGACTTATGCGCCAGTGCCGTCAGATCAAAGGTCAGCACCGGCCCCTCGCTCAGGTTCAGCACCAGCGCCGCCAGCCCCGCCAGCAGCACCAGACTGGCCAGACCGAGGTACACCGTGATCTTCCACGCCACCGCGCGGCGCGCCTCACGATCCCCGTGCCCGTGCAGCGCGATCATCAGGAACGTCGGAATCAGCGCCAGCTCATGAAACCCATAGATGAAGAAAAGATCCGTGCTCAGGAAGGCCCCCAGCGCCCCCGCCGAGATCAGCAGCGAGGCGATGTGAAACACAGCATCCTTCTCCGCAAAAATTTGCCACACCGCGGCAAAGGTCACCAGCGTCGTCAGCAGCGCCAGGATCAGGCTCATCCCATCGATGCCCACCGCGAAGGCGATCGCCGGATTCTCCAGCACCACGCGCGAGCTCACATGCGCATACTCACCCGCACCCAGCCTGCCAGCGTCAAACCCGAGCGCCACCCAGCCCACGATCAGCAGATTGATCAATGCCACCGTCACAGACGTGGCGCGCGCCGGCAGCCCCAGCCAGATGGCCAGCGCGGCTAGGATGGGCAGGAAGATGACGATCTCGAGCAGGCTCATGTGATTTCTCCCCCAGCCTCCGCATCACGTCCGCCCCAAGACCGCGATGACCCCTTTTCAAACGGGCCGGACTTGGAGCATTGCGCGGTGACGAAGGGCATGAAACGGTTTCGCACGGTGGGAAGCCCGATTATCCCGTCCTCCGCCAGAGCGGCAACCGCATTTTGTGAAAAGATTCACAAAGTGTCCGCGTTTGCCGCGCCAATCTCGAAAAGGGAAGGACACTTGGAGACCCCGTTGTCATCCTCAACCACCCGCCGTTGCCCACCCCGATCGAGGCCCACCGTGCTGGATGGGCGCCAGGGGATCTCGTCTGGCGACAGCTTCTTGACCGGGCTTGGCTCAGCTCCGTTTTCGGTTTTCGAGGTCACGAAGGAGGCGGCCTTGCCTTCGATGATTTCGTCACTTCGTTGGACGGGCTGAATTCGCGGGGCCTCGGCTATGTGATCAGCTACGATGGCCGCACCGGGAACAAGAGCTATGGCGCTCCCCTTCCCGGCCTACTTGAAGCCTGAGGTTCTCGCCGAGTTCGAGCGAATCTTTGGCGCACTCTCTGCCGGTCATGTAATGGACCATAAGACGTAAATCATTGATCCTGAGCACCTGCACGCCGGGGTTGAGAGGCTCACCCTTGGGGTGCGTGGCTTCAACCTTGGGGTTGACGGGTTCAACCCTGGGGTTGAGCGGCCCAACCCGAGGGTGCGTGGCGTCAACCCGTGGGGTGGTGGCTTGAACCCTGGTGTTTGCGGCTTCAACCTGCGGGGTGGCGCGCTCAACCCTGGGGTTCATCGGTTTAACCCTGGGGTTCTTGGGCTGAACCCGTGGGGTGCCGCGTTCAACCTTGGGGTTGGCGGTTTCAACCCTGGGGTTGGGCAGAATTTCGGCGGGGTTTCGGGCCGGCGGAAATGTATTCTCCGCCACGATGTTTAGGCTGAGGTTCTTCAGCCACAGGTAACGTTCCGTCACCTTCGTCCACTTCACCTTCGCCATCCCGCGCGGTGAAGACGGGGCAAACGGCGCCGACGGTGCCGCCGGGGAGGTGAGCGCCGCTCAGCTCAATACCGCCATCGACGGCACGGCCGCCAACTGCAACCACATCGACACGGTGGACACGCCGTTCACGAACGCCGAGGCGGAGGCGATGCGGCAGAACCACAACGCCCTGGTGCTGGCGCTGAGGAGATAAGGGGGACGGTGGCGAACGACGACGAGGCGGGAGCTTGGACCCGGGTTGAGCTTGGCGGCGACGAATCACGAGCGGCGCTTTGCACTGCGACAGCCGGCTGCCGCCTTATTCGAGCCGGCCTGCTTTGGCGGCGAACGCGGCGATACGTGACTGGCAATCGCCTCTTCCGCGTTTGCTCAGCGGCATTGCGGCTAGGGCTGCTGGATCAGGTCCTTCACTCGCGCGCGGTACACCGCGTCGGTGCGCGACTTCATCTGGTCTTCTCCGCCGATGCAATAGACGAAGCCGTCGAGCATCACGAGGCCGGCGGTGGCAGCATAGGGCAGCGGTGTCGCCGCTGTGTAGGCGCTGGTGCGCCTGTCGTAAATGAACGCGGCGGACAGAAAGGCCTCGGGCGCGCCGCCGAATCCGCCGGCGATGTAGATGCGGTCTGCGTCGAGCGCGACCGCAGACGGACCGCGTGCGGGGAGCGGGTAGGGCGCGAGTCTGCGCCACTGCCGGGTGGCCATGGAGAAAACGTGGGACTCAGCAGAGTTGGCGACGCCGTTGCTGACGGAGTGCGCGCCGCCGAAGACGAACAGCTCGCCGCCGAGCACAGCGGTGGCAGCCATGCCGAATGGCCTGCCTGGATAGCCGGGCAAGGGGGTGAGCGTGTGCTGCTTCAAATTCCACGCGAAAGCATGGTTGGTGAAGCCAGCGATGTTTGCGGCGTCGTCCGTGCCGCCGACGATGATGAAGTCATCCTGGATGAGACCGCCTGCGCTCAGCACGATCTGCCTGGGCAATGCAGGGGCCAACTCGGATCTCGGCTTGCCTTTGTCCACGACGACGATTGATCGCGCAGGTGCCTTGCCGCTGCTGCCGCCGAGGATGACAAGCCTGCCATCCCTTTGCCGCGCGCCGCACACCGCATAGGCGAGGGGTTCAGTGAGCCTGCTGACAACTTCCCAGCGCATCGACTTTGTATCGAAGCGGCTGATGGTTTGCAGCCAGTTCTTCGTGCCGCCCGCCCAGTTCGTGCCGCCGATCACGAGGATGCCGCTCTCATCCGCGCCACAGCTAAAGCCGCCGTTGGTTTCCGGCAGCGGCGGCAATTTCTCCCACTGCGCGGGGACGGGACTGGTGGTGAGAAGAAGCGCGGCGGCGAGGATGTGCATGAATTTCATCGGCACCTATACGGTACCACCGGGGACGAACTTTGGCATCAGCCGGATGGTGTGCGCGGGGAGCGTGCCATGGGTCACGAGCTGCCGCACGGCGAGCGAGACGCGGCGGGCGAGCAGCATGGGATTGATCGCGTAGTGGGAGATGACGGGGCTGGTGGCGTGGAGGAAGGAGTGGTCGTCGCGTGAGATGATGGCCACATCGTGCGGGATGCGTTTGCCGCGGCGCATGAGGTGGGTCAGGGCGGTCAGCGCGTGCTCCGCGTGGCTGACGAGATAGGCGGTGGGCGGCTGCGGAGCACGCATGGCTTTCTCCAGCAGGGCGCAGACGTGGGCGGAGGTGCCGTCGTGCCGCAGCAGGCTGAGGTGCGCGCCGGGCATGTCCCGCACGGCGGAGCGCAGTCCCTGCTCGCTGTCCAATTCTCCGCCGTAGGCATTGCGGGGCAGGATCAGCGCGATGTGACGATGCCCCTTGCGCCACAGCACACCGCCAGCGTGGTGGCAGGCTGCGCGGTGATCGGCATCCACGGATTGAAGATCGATGCCAGGCTGGCAGGAGCCAAACACGAGCACCGGCAGGCGATGCTCTGTGAACCAACGTTGCATCGGTTCCTTCGAGCCAAAAACCACCCACGCATCCGCTGGATGCTCACGGACACACTTCTCCAACGCACGCGCCGGGCGGGCCGAGAAACATGGGCCCTGGACATGCACCGCTGCCATGAAGCCGGCCTGGGCGAGGTGGCCGCGTATGGCATCAATCACGAACAACGTGCGCGGATGCATCGTCTCAAGCGCGGATGGCACCAGCAGCGCGACGATCTTGTGGTGCGCCCCCGCATCACGGCTGGACCCGGCGTGAATGCTGCGCCGGCGGCGGTCCGTGACCTTCAGCAGGCCCTGCTGCTGCATGTCCCTCAGCGCGGCCCGCATCGTGGTGCGGCTGACCTGCAGGTCATCGCACAACTCGCGCTCGCCAGGCAACTGGCCGCGCCAGCGGCCGGAGCGGATGCTCTCGCTCAGGCTCTGCACGGTCTGCATCACGAGCGAGACTCTCTGCGGCAGCAGGGGTGTGGGTGCTTTGGATTTCATCTGGTCTTCAGAAAGAACCAAAAGCTAGACATTGTGCATCACGCCTTCGCAATGAAAAGATCCGTGGATGACCGGAGAACGGATTCGAGAAAATCTTCACAGCGGCGGATGCATCTATGGCACGCATGTGGCCGGGCAGACTCACGCGGTGGCGAACAAGATCCTGGCATCCGCACCGCTGGATTTTGCGTTCGTCTGCAATGAGCACATGCCAGTGGATCGCGGGGAGACTTCCATGCTTTGCCAGCACTTCGACAGCATGGGCATCTCACCGATTGTGCGCATTCCGTTCCCGTGCGCGCGTGAGGCGGCGATGGCGCTGGATGGCGGCGCGCACGGAATCGTGGCTCCGTATGTGGAGACGGTGGATGAGGTGAAGGCGATCGTCGGCGCGGTGCATTATCGTCCGATCAAGGGCCGCCAACTGCGCGGCATCCTCGATGGCACACAACCGCCTGCACCAGCGACGCGCGAGTTTCTGAGCCGCTTCAATCGTCATCATTATGCGATCATCGGCATCGAGAGCGTCGCTGCGTATGAGAATCTGGATGCGCTGATCGGTGTGCCGGGCGTGGACGGTGTGTTCATGGGGCCGCATGATTTGAGCGTATCGCTGGAGGCACCGGAGCAATGGGAGAACCCCGCGCTGCTGCGGCTCATCGAGGACGTGATCGTGCGCTGTCGCGCTGCAGGCATCGGCGTGGGCGTTCATTTGTCGCCGGTGTTCAACCTGGAGCAGACGCGGCGTTTTGTGTCGCTCGGCATGAACTGGATTCTCGATGGCGCGGATGTGATCTTCGCGCTGAACGGCCTGAGGCAAAGGCGGCTCGAAATCTGCGGTGACGCGGGTGCTGCGGCCAGCGAAGTCGCCTCATGCATCACTTCCAGCAAATGACACGCGCATGGCTAACCGTCGGTCTACTGTGGCTCGTCGGTGTGCTGAACAACCTCGACCGCATCATGCTCACGACGATGCGTGAGTCGATCAAGGCTGACATCCCGATGACCGAGGCTCAATTTGGCCTGCTCACCTCGGCGTTTTTGTGGAGCTACGCGGTGCTGAATCCATTCGCGGGCTACCTGGCGGATCGTTTCAATCGCAGCCGCGTCATCATCACGGGACTGTTCGTGTGGTCGCTGATGACGTGGCTCACGGGCCATGCGCGGAACTATGAGGAGCTGATCACGACGCGCATCTTCATGGGCATCAGCGAGGCATGTTTCCTGCCTGCCGCATTGGCCTTGATCGCCGACTATCACGGCACCACCACGCGCTCATTGGCCTCGGGCATCGTCATCGC
Organism: Verrucomicrobiaceae bacterium; assembly: GCA_031411695.1. Taxonomy (GTDB): domain Bacteria; phylum Verrucomicrobiota; class Verrucomicrobiia; order Verrucomicrobiales; family Verrucomicrobiaceae; genus JAIBCL01. The sequence continues at coordinate 3,064 of JANOBO010000107.1, read as the reverse complement.
GGGTCTCGGTGTGGGTTCCGCGCTCGGCGGCCTCGGCGGCTGGCTGGCGGAGCGTCAGGGCTGGTCGTATGCCTTTACCTTGTTCGGCATCGGCGGCATGATTTATGCCGTGGCGCTCATCTTCACCCTGCGGGATGCACCACGCTCCAATCTTGAAGTCGAGACAACACAGATCGGAATGATCGAGGCGCTGACGAGTCTGCTCAGCAATGGCTCATACAGGCTCATCCTGCTCTGCTGGGGCATCATCGGCATCGCAGGCTGGGCCGTGATCGGCTGGATGCCGACGTATCTGAGCGAGCACTTTGACCTCAGCCAAAGCACCGCCGGCATCATGGCGACGAGTTATCCGCAGATCGCCGGATTGATCGGCCTGCTCATCGGCGGCGCCTGGGCCGACCGCTGGAGCCGCACCAACGATCGCGCGCGCATCCACGTCGCCGTCATCGGCCTGTGCAGCGCCGCAGTCGGCATCTTCATCTGCGCACAAGCAAGCGTGCTCGCCATCGCGCTCATCGGCCTGATCGTCTATGGCCTGATGCGCGTGTTCCTCGATGCCAACATGATGCCCATCCTCTGCACCGCCTGCCCTGCACGCCACCGCGCCACCGGCTTCGGCATCATGAACTTGCTGAGCTGCCTGCTCGGCGGCCTGTCCCTCTACGCAGGCGGCGCGCTGCGTGATGCGCAGGTGGATGTAAACACCATGTTCTTCCTCGGAGCCGCCATCCTCATCCTCTGCGCACTGGCGATCTATCGGGTGAAGCCGCTGCGAGATCAACTTGGCTGAACCGCCAGCCATGCGGCGTCTATGACCGATTGCGTGGTGCGAAAGTTGGTTTCGCCCCTCAGCCGCTCCACGACTGCGTGATAGTCGAGCCAGTCACGAATGCCTGCTTGGGCGAGAATGTTCAGCGTTTCAGCCGTGGTAAAACCATGCGCTTGGGCGCAACGCCTTCCCAATTGCTCGTCGATCAGGATTACCTCCGCTTTCAATCGCATCGCCAAGGATATTGCAGCAGCCTCGCCTGCATCCAGGTTACGCATCAGCTCAGGCGTGACATCGCCACGATCATCAATAATCAGCCAGGAAGAAGGGTTCTCTGCCCATTCCCGCAGCACGGCAGGCGCGCGGGGATGACGACATTCCTTCACCACGACAGCGGGACAATAAACGATGCCAAAAAGACGCGGCAAAATTTCCAACTGCCCAACCACGGCGAGATAGCGCAGCGGCGTGGTGTCGCTGACAACGATCATCTGCGAAGGAGGAGGAGTTTGTTCAACTTTTCGCCGTCTTCGGCCACCTGCGCAGCTGTCGTGCCAGGCCAGGAGCCGTGAGCGGAGAGAAAGTCCTCTGTCTCCCACCGCGAATCATGCCCCATCAGCGCGCTCACCTCGGCAGCAGAGAGAATGCCCTGACGATAGGTCTCCACAGCGAAGCCTTCGAGCAGTATTCTCGGCAAGGATGGTTGCACACGGCTGAGCGTAGCCGAAAGCACATCGGGAATGGTGAGGGTCACGGTCATGCGGGTTGATTTTAGTTCAGTGGAGATCGCCTGCAATCGGTCGTTTCTCTGTTCCATCCTCTCGACAGCCAGCCTTTCGCACTCAACTGGTCTGATGAAATAACCAGGAGCTAATCATTGGTGACCATGCCTCGGCAAGCCCATGATGGCCGACTGTCGCACTGATGAACTCTCCCTCACCCAATCCCTATGCCTGGGCCATCGTCGAACGGGCGGATCTCGATCTCTATGAGCGCCATCTCAAGAACTTCATCCCGCCGGATGCATTTGATGCGCACGCGCATCTCTGGCGGCTCGCGGATCTCGGTGCGCCGCCATCGCCTTTGCTTGCGGCAGGGCCTGCGGAAGTCACGCGGGCAGTTTATGATGAGCATGTGAGCCAGTGGCTGCCGGGGCGTTGTCCGCGTGGTGGTTTGTTCTTTCCGTTCCCGACACGCACGCTCGATGTGGAAGCGGCGAATCAATTCCTCGCGGATCAATTGAAGCATGATCCGCACTCGCGCGGACTGATGATGATCGCGCCGAAACAAGATGCGGCGGCGGTGGAGCGGCAGATCGAGGAGCACTCGTTCGCGGGCTTCAAAGTGTATCACCTCTTCGCGGATCGCGCTGACACGTTCTTCGCGCCGTCTGGCGAGTTCATCCCGGAATGGGCCTGGGACATCGCGAACCGGCGCGGGCTGGTGATCATGCTGCACATGGTTTTGCCGCGTGCGCTCGCCGAAGTGGCGAACCAGCAATACATCCGCGATCACTGCGTGCGCTATCCGGGCGCGAAGCTCATCCTGGCTCATGCAGGGCGCGGCTTTTGCGGACGGCACACGACCGAAGGCATCGCTTCGATGCGCGGATTGGACAATGTCTTCTTTGACACCTCGGCGGTGTGTGAAGCATCGGCGTTCGAGGCGATCTTGAAGACCTTCGGACCAACGCGCCTTTTCTTCGGCACCGACTTCGCCGTCAGCGAAATGCGCACGCGCTGCGTCAATCTCAGCGACGGCTTTCTTTGGCTCAATGAAGCGGGAACGCAGTTCACTCACAACCGCGCTCCACAGCCGACCCTATTGGGTATCGAGTCGCTCCTCGCTCTCAAAGAGGCATGTGAGAACCAGCATCTCACCGCCGGCGATATGGAGGAGATCTTCTGCCTCGGCGCACGGCGCTTGCTCGGCTTGCCGTTGCCGCGTCCGCCGGTCGATGTGCAGGCCGCGTATCGCGAGGCGAAGGAGGTCATCCCTGGGGGGACGCAGCTTTTGAGCAAGCGGCCAGAGATGTTCGCGCCCGACCAGTGGCCCGCTTACTACCGCGAAGCGCGCGGCTGTGAAGTCATCGACATCGAAGGCCGCCGCTTCATCGACATGAGCAGCAGCGGCATCCTCGCGTGCATCTGCGGCTTTGCTGACCCGGAAGTCAATGCCGCCGTCATCCGCCGCATTCAATTCGGCTCGATGGCAACGTTGCAAACCTATGATGAAGTCGAGCTGGCGAAGCTCATGATCGAGATTCATACCTGGGCGCACATGGCGCGCTTCACG
>JANOBO010000106.1:0-10535 GCA_031411695.1 Verrucomicrobiaceae bacterium | reverse complement strand
CGGCCGAGCGCGAAGATGGTTTCCTCAAACGTCGTCTCCTCCGCCTCGACAGTCTCGATGCCGAGATTTTTCACGCTCGACTCGTCCAGGATGACGGTGCTGTCCTTCCGGCCGGGATCGGCGGCGTGGATCACGCAGGAGGCGGCAAGGAGCAAACTGATGAATCTGGCAAATGGATGTTTCATGGTCTTTGGAAAATTGAGCGGCATCATTTGCCGCTGGTGGATGGTGCTGGCGCATGTCTGCCGGTGGCGGCTTCGTAGCGGATGCGTGCGAGATGGTAGTCGCGCAGTGAGTCGAGAATGGAGGCCTCGAGCGCGAGATTCTGCTCCCGCACGCGCAGCACCGTGAGGAGATCAGCCTGGCCCTGCTCATACGCTTTTTGGAGGCGATCCGATTGCTGCACGACGAGCGGCAGCAGTTTGTCCCTCGTCTCCGCGGCCAGCCTCGCGTGAGCCTTCATTTCCGAGCGGGCGGCCGCCGCTTCGTTTTCGATCTCGGACACCAGCGCCTTCGTCTCCAATGCAGCGCGTTGCGCCCCGGCGGATTTCTCCTGCACCTCGCCCTGGTTCTTGTTCCAAAATGGCAGCGGCAGCGAGAAGCGAAGCCCGAGGAAACCGGTGCGCGTCAGTCCGTCCGGCGCGTCCTCCATGCGTTCGCCTTCGAGGAAAATTCCAGCGCTCACATCCTCCCACTTGCGCGCCATCGCCAGGTCGATCTCGGTCTGCGCGGATTCCTCACGAAGCCTGGAGAGCTGGTAATCAGGACGGCGCGCAATGTTCGAACTGGCGGATGCCTTTGCGGGAGGTGGCAATGCGCCGGTGACCGAAAGCGCATTGGCCGCACCCAGGCCAAGCAGCGGCTTGAGCTGCCCGACTACGACAATGCGTTCAGTTTCCAATTGTCGGCCCTGCTGCTGAATGCGCTGCGTGTCCAACTGCGCCTGCGAGGCATCGAGCGCGGACATCTCACCTTTATCGGCCCGCTTGGATATGAAGCCGGCGAGTTCTCCTGCGAGTGCGGACTGCTTCTGTCTCAGCGCGCGCTGCTCATCGAGCGAGAGCAGCTTGACGGCGAGCGTCTGCGCCTCGGCGATGCGTCCGCGCTCCGCATTGCGCACTTCGAGTTCAGCGGCGGCGACGGCTTTTTCAGAAAGCGCCTTCTCCAATCGCAACCGTGCGGTGAGCGGAAACTTTTGGTCGAGCGACACGCCCAGGCTGCCTTCCGCAAATCGTGGATCATGCTTCAACTCAAAGCCGGCCGCCGGATTCGACAAGCGTCCGGCCTGCATCACACGACCGCGCGCCTCGTCGATGCGGAGCCGCGCGGCTCTGAGGTCGGGATTGTGTTGAAGCACGCGACGGGGCACGTCATCCAGACGAATGACTGCCGCCGAATGAGCTGCGGTGGAAATGAGAAACAGTGAAAGGAAACGGATAAATCTGAGCATGATGCATGAACGGCTGCGCCCAGGGACATGACGGAGTCCGGGCAGGTCGATAGGAGGAAATTCGGGAAACGTGTCCCGACCACCCAATTCAAATCAGCATCGCCACGGTGTGGCGCGGTCTGCAACTTAGCGAGCCGCTGGGATCATGCCCGCGTCTCAGTGTGCGAATGGCATTCTCTGGAACGATGAGTTCCGGGGAGAGAGGTGGCAGCATGACCACCACAAAATCATTCAAAGGCGGCAGACGGTGTGCGAGCTGATCACGCCCCTGCATGGCGGAGAATGAGCCGGGGAGTATCTCGTGATCGTGGTGGCTGCCGCACTGATGGCCGCAGGGAGATTCGTGGTCATCGTGCTCGTGTCCTGGCTCGCCATGACAATGATCTGCAATTGTCACCTCCGGGCTGCCGGAGCACTCACAGACATACGCCCGGCACCAGCCCATCGTCTGGGCGGTGAGCAGCAGGATCATCAAGATCGCGCCGGGGATTCTGTTTGTTCTCTTCCGCATGAAGTGGCGGAACTGTGCCTTCCAATGAAGAGGCTGTCAATCTAGCCGAGCACTTCGGCGCAAGTTCTCGCGATTCTGCGGCCCGTGCTCTCCTTGCCGACGAGGTGCGCCATCGTCGCCACGCCGGGTCCGCGCGTCTGCCCGCTGAGCGCGAAGCGGAGCAGGGGAAGGATCGCTCCGGGTTTGACGCCGTTCGTTGCCGCCACCTGCTCGATGGCCGCAGTGATGCCCGTCTCCGACCAGTCATCCACGGCTGAGAGTTGCGCGGCCACGCCTTGCAGCAGCGCCTTGTTTTCGGGCTTTGCCGTCAGCTTTGTCACGACATCGCCCTCGAACGGATAATCTTCGCGGAAAAAGAAATGCACCCAGCTAGGCAGCTCGGGGAGCAGGCTCACTTTTTCCTTCACGCTCTGCAGCGCGGCGGCCGCATGGGGGAAGGCCGCCACATCGTGGCCGGCGGATTTAAGAAACGGGGAAGCCGCCGCGAGCAACGCTTCCGGCGTCAGCTCGCGCAGATACTGCGCGTTGAACCACGCGCACTTCGTCATGTCAAAGCGCGCGTTGGCGCTGTGGATCTCGCTCGCATCGAAGAGTGTGGCGAGCGTGTGGCGGTCCAGCTTCTCCTTGTCGGTGCGCGGCGTCCAGCCGAGGAGACAAAGGTAATTAAACACCGCCGCAGGGAGGAAGCCGGCCTGCTGGTAGCTCTCGATGGATGCGCCTTCATCACGTTTGCTCATCTTCGTCCCGTTCGGATTCAAGATGAGCGGGATGTGAGCGTAGCGGGGAGGATGTTTCCCGAACGCATGGATGAGGTCGATGTGCTTCCACGTGTTCGAGAGATGATCCTCGCCGCGAATGACGTGCGTGATCGCCATCTCGATGTCATCGACCACATTGACGAAATGAAAGATGTACGAGCCGTCTGGCCGGCGGATCGTCATGTCAGGCTCCTCGGTGGCGGCGAAATGCACGTCGCCACAGACGAGATCCGTCACCACGATCGGCTGGCGGCTGAACTTGAAACGCACCGCTCCATTCTCCTCCGTGTAGGTGTGGCCGGAAGCCTCCAGCTTGGCCAGGTACGCATCATAGAATGGCTTGCGCTGGCTTTGAAAATACGGGCCGTGATCTCCGCCCGCCTCGGGGCCCTCGTCCCAGTCGAGCCCGATCCAGCGCAGTCCGTCGAGGATCGCCTTCATGGATGCCTCCGTGTTGCGCGCCTCGTCCGTGTCCTCGATGCGGAGGATGAACTTGCCGCCGCGATTGCGCGCGAAGAGCCAGTTGAACAACGCCGTGCGCGCGCCGCCGACGTGCAAGTAGCCGGTGGGCGATGGGGCAAAGCGGACTCGGACAGGTGAGTTTGGCATGGGCGGGAATGATGAATGACGAACGCGCAAAGTCGAACGACGAATGATGCGGGCAGGGGATTCGTGGTTATCATGCCGCTCTTATGAAATCAGTTATGAAGAAGGCATTGCTCACCGTTTCGGCGCTGGCGGCGGTCGTCGCGGCTTCGGGTGCCGGGCTGCATGGGTGGCTCAAGGGCCGGCTGAGCAAGGAGGCCATCGTGGCGCAGATGGAGAGTTCGTGGAACTGCCGCGCGGAGATCGGCAGCGTCACTCCCGTTTTCATGTCGAGTCCCGCGCGTCTCGAAATCGTCGGGTGCCAAGTGGCGCCGCGGGATGCCGAGGTGACGAAGCCGCTGGGACAACGAACGCCGCTCGCGGAAGGCGCGGCCGATGTGGTCATCGCGCGCGTCGTGCTGGAGGTGAAGCTGCAGGATCTCATCTCCCGCCGGCTGAACATTCAGCAGCTCGTGCTCTCCGACATCAGCGTGCGCGAGGATGTGCCCCGAGGCGGGGATAGCTCCCTGGCTGTGCTGTTTTCCAAACCACCGCGCCATGCGGAAGCCGCCGCGACCGTCGTCACAGAGCCTGCACCGCCAACGCCGCCGACGCCGCTTCCAGCCGAAGTCCTGGTTCAGCCTTCAGCGGATAAGCCCGCCCCGCCCGTCATTCCGGACGTCGCGTCAGTTCCATCGTCAACGCCTGCGCTGAAGCCCGCTGTCGGCGTGGGTGCAAAGGCCGAGGCCAAGCATGAGCCTCAGGTCTTTGAGGCCAGGCAGCTCGGTTTCTCGGTCCAGGTGCGCAATGCCAGCCTCGAGCGTGTGGCATTCAAGCGTGTGGATCACAACAACACGACGAAGACCGACATCACGGACCTGAGTTTCTCAATCACGGACATCGACGTGAATCCCGCCGACCTCGCCGCGCACAACAGCCTCAAGCTGGCGTTGAACTGCCGTCTGAAACAGCGCGGCCGCATCGGGCCCAAAGACGCGCGCCGTGAGGTGACCATGGCGGAGCTGCTGCTCGACGGTGAGGGCATCTTGAATCCGTTCGATGTGGAGACCGGCGCGTGGCAGCCCGTTTCGACTCTGCGGCTCAACGTGAGGAAGGGCACCGTGCTCGGTGGCTTTGCGACTCTCGGCGAGGCGATCGGCAAGGATTTAAAGAAGGCGGAAGGCTATGGCATCGACCTTGCCGATGTGCCCATGGGCGGCACGCTGCTCGAGGACGCGCGCATCCATGTTTCGTTTCAGAATGACCGCATCACGTTTTTGGAGAACGCGGTTTTTGCCATGACGGAGTCGGAGCTGGCCTTGCAGAAGGGCAGTTGGCTCAATGCCGCCGAAGATGCAAACGAGATGCAGGCCCGCATCACGCTCGGTGCCGATCTGCAGTCCCGAATCGGCGCGGGCGTGAAGAAAAATCTGGGTGAGGAGCAAGGCGCATCCATCTTGAAAATGCTCGCTGACGAAAGGGGCCGCGTTTACTTCGATCTGCGGTCCAGCGGCCGGCTGTCGAAGTTCAAAGCCGATATGGATTGGCAACGACTGCTCAATCGTGTGATCCAAGGTCTGGACGCCGGCGGGTTGATCGACAGCTTGTTGAATCGAAAGTAAGGAAGCGCGCCAACGTCATCGGATTCACTTTTTGAAGATGGACTTCACCCTTCCAAAGAAACCCGTCTCCTGGGTCACGCTCTTTGCCTCCGGGTCTGGTATCGACGCGGGCAGATTTTGCGGTGCGGCCTGATCCCACCCGCCGCCAAGAGCCTTGATGAGGCTGACGCTGGCGATGTGCCGCTGGCCGGCGAGCTGCGCGGCGGTGCGCTCCGTCAGCAGCAGCGTGCGGTTGGCCTCGATCACATCGAGGTAGGGACTCGTGCCCGCCTCGTATCGTGTCCGCGCGATCTCGGCGGCCTTGCGCGCGCTCTCTGTGGCGCGGTTCAGGGCATCGTGCTCGGTGGCTAGATTCCGCATGGCGGAGAGGCTGTTCTCCACTTCCGCAAACGCGCCGAGTATTGACTGGCGGTAAAGGGCGAGGCTCTCGTCATACTCCGCGCGTACGCGCTCGATCGACGCACGGCTTTTGCCTCCTGAGAAAAGCGGCACGTTGATGCTGGGGCCCAGCGTCCATTTCTGGCTGGCCTCGCTGAACAGATTGCTCACATCGCCGCTGAGGTATCCCGCGCTGCCGATGAGGCGCACGCTGGGAAACAACGCCGCCTTTGCGACGCCGATCTTCGCGCTCGCGGCGGCCAGCAACCGTTCCGCCTGCGCCACATCGGGCCGGCGCTCGAGAAGGTCGGACGGCGCGCCGCTCGGGATGCGCGGCGGCGTCGCGCCAGCGTGCAGGGCGTTCGCCTTGACCTTGAAAGCTCCTGCGTTGGCTCCGACTAGGATCGCAATCGCGTTTTCCAATTGGTCGCGCTGAATTTGCAGCGACGAAATTTCCGCCTCGGCCGTGGCGACCTCGGTGGTGGCCTGCTGAAGCTCGAGGTCGCTCCCCGCGCCGGCTTTCACGCGCGCGGAGGCGATGTCGAAGGCCTGCTTTCTCAGCCCGATCGACTGCTGCACGATGGCACGCTCGCTGTCGAGCGAGCGGATGCGGAAGTAGTTCGTCGCCACGTCCGCCTGGATGCCGAGGTGGATCTGATGGATGCCGGCAAACGCGGCGGCCGCTCCCGCTCGCGCGTTTTCCACCTCGCGCCTGACCTTGCCGAGGTAATCGATCTCGTAGCTGAAGTCGAGCGGCACATCGTAGCTGAAGCCCTTGTAACGCACGCCGCCGAGATCGAATGCGGACGGCATGTTGGCCGACGTGCCCTGATGCGTGATCACCGGATTGAAGGAACCGGACGGGAAAAAGTTTCCGCGCGCGATGCGTGCTGACGCGCGCGCCTGGTCGAAGCGTGAGATGGCGGCCTTGAGCTGCTGGTTTTCCGCAGTGGCGCGCTCCATAAGCGAGTTGAGCCGTTCGTCCTTGAACACTTTCCACCACGATCCTTTTGGCGCGTTGTCCAGCGGACGAGCCTCGCGCCAGACGAGCGCGCCTTTGTACTTCGCAGGCACATCGGTCGTGGGCTTCATGAAGTCAGGCCCGATCTGGGCGCAGACGGATGAGGAGATGAGAAGGAGAGGGATGATATGACGCATGACTTTCTGGCTGGGCTAAAATTGCAAAACGAGATCACAGAGCCTTCGATGCAGCCCCTCACCCCAGCCCTCTCCCCGTTGGAGAGGTCGCATGAGGGGCGCTCCTGCGGAGCCTGTTCCTTTGAGAGCGAGTGTGAAATGCGCGGCAGTGTCAGGTTCCCTCTCCCTCAGGGAGATGGCTAGGGTGAGGGGTGTCTGGTGCGATACGATGATCATGTCACAGAGTGTTGCGACCGATGGTTCACGACTGCGCTGTGAGCGGGTGCGCCGCTGGAATGTCCGTGGCTTTCCTTTTCCGCGCGCCGAGCGTCATCACCAGCACGTAAAACACGGGCGTGAAGAACAAGCCGAGAAACGTCACGCCGATCATGCCGGAGAACACGGCCACGCCCATCGCCCGGCGCATTTCCGCGCCGGCGCCGGTGCTGACGGCGAGTGGATAAACGCCCGCGATGAAGGCGATGGAGGTCAACAATATCGGCCGCAACCTCAGGCTGCAGGCATCGAGTGCGGATTGCATCGGAGTGAGGCCGTGTTCGTGCCGCTCCTTCGCAAACTCGACGATGAGGATGGCGTTTTTGCACGCCAGGCCGATGAGCACGATGAAGCCGATCTGCGTGAAGATGTTGTTGTCACCGTCCACGAACATCACTCCGGCGAGCGCGAAGAGAAGGCAGAGCGGCACGATCAAGATGATGGAGAGCGGCAGCCTCAGGCTCTCGTATTGCGCGGCGAGCACGAGGAACACGAGCAGGATGCAGAGTGGATAAATGTAAACCGCCGTGTTTCCCGCGATGATCTTTTGATAGACGAGGTCGGTCCACTGGAAATCGAATCCGGGCGGCAGCACCTGCTTGGCGAGGTTCGAGATCACCTCCTCCCCCTGCCCGGAGCTGAGCGGCGGCAGCGCCGCGCCATTGAGGTCGGCGGCGAGGTAGCCGTTGTAATGCAGCACGCGGTCCGGGCCGAAGCTCTCGGTCACCTTCACCATGGAGCCCACTGGCACCATCTCGCCGGTCAGGTTGCGCGTCTTCAGCCGCGTGATGTCCTTCACGTCATCGCGGAACTGCTGCTCGGCCTGCGCGACGACTTGATAGGTGCGGCCGAATCGGTTGAAGTCGTTCACGTAGAGGCTGCCGAGATTGATCTGCAGCGTTTCGAAGAGGCTCGCGAGCGGCACGCCCTGCGCCTTCGCCTTCTCACGATCCACATCGGCCTCGAGCTGCGGCACGTTCACCGTGTAGCCGGAATACACCTGCTGCAGCTTTTGCGATCCATACGCGGCGCCGACCAGCGCTTGCGTCGCCTTGTAAAGCTCCGCGTAGCCGAGATCCCCGCGATCCTGGATCATGAGCTTGAAGCCGCCGGTGGTGCCGATGCCGTTCACCGGTGGCGGCGAGAGCACGAGCACCATCGCATCCTGGATCGCCATGAACTGGCCGTTGAGCGCGCCAGCAATGGCGTTGCCGGCCAGCTCAGGCGTCGTGCGTTTCTCGAAATCATCGAGGCCCACGAAAACGATGCCGCTGTTCGGGCTCATGCTGAATCCGTGGATCGACAGGCCAGGGAAGGCGATGGCATCCTTCACGCCCGGCTGTTTCAAAACGATGTCCGACATGCGGCGCATCACGTCCTCCGTGCGGTCGAGCGAGGCACCGTCTGGAAGCTGCGCAAAGCCGACGAGGTATTGCTTGTCCTGTCCCGGCACGAATCCGGTCGGCACCATCTCGAAGCCCTTCCATGTGGCCCACACGAGTCCGATGTAGATCAGCACAGCGACGGCGCTGAAGCGGATGAAGCGCTTCACCAGACCGACGTACACGTTTGACGACCAGTCGAAGAACCGGTTGAACGGCCTGAAAAACCAGCCGAACAAAAAGTCGATGAGACGCGAGAACAGGTCCTTCTTCGCCCCGTGATCACGCAGCAGCAGGGCTGAGAGGGCCGGGCTGAGCGTCAGGGAATTGAAGGCGGAGATGACCGTCGAGATGGCGATGGTGACGGCGAACTGCTTGTAGAACTGGCCGCTCAACCCGCTGATGAACGCGGTGGGGATGAACACCGCGCAAAGCACGAGCGCCGTGGCGACGATGGGACCGGTGACTTCCTTCATCGCCTGCTGCGTGGCCTCGATGGGCTTCAATCCGTTGCGGATGTTCCGCTCCACGTTCTCCACGACGACGTTGGCATCATCGACCACGATGCCGATGGCGAGCACGAGGCCGAAGAGCGAGAGGTTGTTGATCGAGAATCCGAGCAGATGCATCACCGCGAAGGTGCCGATGAGCGACACAGGCACAGCTGCGAGCGGGATGATGGAGGCGCGCCAGGTCTGGAGGAAAAGCATCACGACGAGAACCACGAGCAGGATGGCCTCCACCAGCGTGTGGATGACGGCGTCGATTGACTTGTCCACGAAGACCGTGGGGTCATAGGCGATGGCAAAGTCCACGCCTTCGGGGAATTTCTTCTTCAGCTCCGCCATCCGCACACGCACGCCTTTGGAGATGGCGAGCGCGTTTGAGCCGGGAAGCTGGAAGACGCCCATCGCCACGGCGCGCTTGTTGTTGAGCAGGCTGCGCAGCGCGTATTCGCCCGAGCCGAGCTCCGTGCGCGCGACATCCTTGAGGCGCAGCTTCTCGCCGTGCGGCCCAGATTTGACGATGATGTTGTCAAACTCCTGTTCGCTGATCAGCCGGCCCTTCGCATTGATCGTCAGCTCGAATGCCGCTTCCTTTGACGGCTGTTGGCCGATGGTGCCGGCGGCTACCTGCACGTTCTGCTCGCGAATCGCATTCACCACATCGCCGGAGGTGAGCCCGCGCGCGGCTGCCTTGTCGGGATCGATCCACACGCGCATGGCGTAGTCGCCACCGCCGAAGAGCTGCACCTGGCCCACGCCTTGCAGGCGGCTGAGCTCGTCCTTCACGTTCAGCGCGGCGTAGTTGCGCAGGTAAATCTCATCGTAGCGGTCATTGGGCGAGAGCAGATGCACCACGAGCGTCATGTCGGGGGAGGACTTCACCGTCGTGACGCCGAAGCGCCGCACTTCCTCCGGCAGCTTCGGTAAAACCTGCGAGACGCGGTTCTGCACCTGCACCTGCGCGAGATCGACATCGGTGCCGAGCTTGAAGGTCACCGTCAATATCATCACGCCGTTGGCCGTGCTCTGCGACGACATGAAGAGCATGTTCTCGATGCCGTTGATCGACTGCTCGAGCGGCGAGGCGACCGTCTCGGCGATAGTCTTCGGATTTGCGCCGGGATACGTGGCCGTGACGATCACCGTCGGCGGCGCGACTTCGGGATACTCAGAGATCGGCAATCGAAACAGCGAGATGGCCCCGAGCACGAAGATCAGCACCGACAAGACGCCGGCGAAGATGGGGCGGGTGATGAAGAAGCGGGAGATGTTCATGGGAAGGACGATGCCGAATGACGAATCAGAGCGTGGAACGAGTGGTATGCGGATAGCTCATGAATGCCTTGGTGTGAGGAGTTCCGTCGGCATTCTGCATTCGTCATTCATCATTTCGCGCCGCTATCTGCGGTTTGATTCAAGGGGGGCGCCTCCTGCGGCGCGACCGGCATCCCTGGCTGCGGCAGGCGGGCTTGGCCGTTGACGATGATCTTGTCGCCGGCCTTCAACCCGCTGCGGACGATGCGTTTGCCGTCGATGGTCGGCCCAATGACGACAGGTTTGTACACCGAGATGTTCTTTTCATCGACGCCGAGGACGAACTTGTTCGCCTGATCCGTGAGGATACTTTTCTCATCGACGAGCAGCGCGTTGTACTTTGCCGTCATCGGAAGTCGCACGCGGGCGAACAGACCCGGAGTGAGGACGCCATCGCTGTTCGGAAACTCCACGCGCAGCACCATGCTGCCGGTGCCGGCGTCGAGGCGGTTGTCGAATGACTCCACATGGCCCTTGTGGGGAAAGGTGGTTTCATTGGAAAGTTGCAATTCGACCGGCACGCGGCCCTCCTCGTCTGTGAAGAGCTTCTTTTCGCGCTGCAAGGCCTGAAGCTTCAGCAGGCTGTTCTCATCGATGTCGGTGTACACATAGACTG
>JANOBO010000105.1:0-6963 GCA_031411695.1 Verrucomicrobiaceae bacterium | reverse complement strand
GACGGCTACCTCAATGAAAACGTCTGGTTCATCAGCGGCGACGCCTACTACACCGAGCAGCGCTGGATTGATGACTGGGTGATGCTGGCGACACGCTACGCGGGCAATCCAACCATCATCGGCGCGGACCTATTCAATGAGCCAAAACGCACCGCGACCTGGGGCAACAGCGCGCCGCTCACGGATTGGAATAAAGCCGCCGAACGCTGCGGCAATGCCATCCAAGCCGTCAATCCCAACTGGCTCATCATCGTCGAAGGCGTCGAGCAGTTCGGCGGCCAATCGTATTGGTGGGGCGGCAACTTGATGGGCGTGGCGACTCTGCCCGTGACGCTGAATGTGCCGAACAAGCTCGTCTATTCCATCCACGACTATCCCGCGAGCGTCTCCGCACAGACTTGGTTCAGCGCAGGCAATTACCCGCAGAATCTCGGCGGCGTGTGGGACAGCTATTGGGGCTATATCTTCAAAAACAACATTGCACCGATCATCGTCGGCGAATTCGGTAGCAAGCTGCTCACCACCTCCGACCAGCAGTGGATGGACAAACTCACCGACTACATGGACGGCGATTTTGACCTCAACGGCAGCAACGATCTCGCCGCTGGCAAACGCGGCATCAGTTGGACCATGTGGTGCTTCAATCCCAACAGCGGCGACACCGGCGGCATCGTCGGCGACGACTGGATCACCGTGAATCAAACCAAGCTCGGCTACATCCAGCCCAGCATGGCCCCGCTGCTCAGTGGCACAGCCACCACGCAGACCGCCAGCTTCACGGTCACACTCTCCGCAGCCTCCTCTCAAGCGGTGAGCGTCACATGGACCACCGCCAACGGCACCGCCATCGCAGGCACCGACTACACCGCCGCGAGCGGCACGCTGACCTTCGCCGCAGGCGAAACGAGCAAGACGATCACCATCGCCCTGCTGCCTAATGCCTCACCAGTGGAAACCAAAGCCTTCACCGTGCAACTCAGCAATCCCACCGGCTCAACGCTCGCCAACAACACAGCCATCGCCGCACTCGCACCGAACACCGCCTGGCATGGCTGGCTGATCGGAAGGTTTTATGCACGCGAACTGGCCGATCCCACCATCACCGGCCCATCGGCCGACCCCGATCTCGACGGCGTTTCCAACCTTCTCGAATACGCCACCGCGATGAATCCTGCGGAAAGTGACGCTGTGCCTGCCTTCGCCACCAAGACGGGCGGTGTGCTGGAGTTCGTATACACCAAAAATAAAGCCGCCACCGACGTGAACTGCATCGTCGAGTGGAGCGATGCGCTGGACAACGACTGGAGCGTGGCCGGAGTGAGCAGCAGCGTCTTGTCCGACAACGGCGTGACCCAAGAGATCAAAGCCACTGTGCCCGCTGGCGGCGCTCGACGCTTTGTGCATCTCAACGTCACGCGGCCGTAGGCCTTCGACTGCGATTGTCCGGGCCAAGATTGTCCGGATGCGGATCTTCGGATAAGGTGGTGCAAGCCGCTGGCTTGCACTCGCGCCACTGCAACCCGGCGGCTTGCACCACTTTTTATGAGCCTCCCTCGTCGCATCCTGCGCCTCTTAGCGATTGTCATTCTCACGCCGGTCTTGTTTCTGCTCGGCTGTCAATCGCGGCTCATTTATTACCCGAGGTCGTATGGAGAGCGCGACATGGTGGCGCTGCTCAAGGCGGGCGGGAGGCAGTTGGACTACCGCACGGCGCAGGGGAGGCAGGCCGCGTTTTACATCCCGCCTGGTGGTGGAGCAGGGGATGCGACACCTCGCATCTGGCTGTGTTTCGCGGGGAATGGCTCGCTGGCGCTCGACTGGCTGTTTGTGATGGATGGCTGGGATCGGAACTGCGGTTACTTGCTCATCGACTATCCGCAATATGGCGCTTGCGAGGGAAAGCCGGATCCTTTGGCGATTCGCGATAGCTCGGTGGCTGCGGTGAAGCGGCTGGCGGAGGAGATGAAGGTGAGCGTTGACGATCTCAAGCCGAAGCTTTCGGTGATCGGTCACTCGATCGGATGTGCCGCCGCGCTCATAGCAGCGGATGATCTCGATGTGAAGCGAGCTGTTTTGCTCTCGCCGTTCACGACGATGACAGAGATGGGGCGACGCCTGCTCGGCTGGCCGCTGTGTTATTTAAACATGCACAGGTTCGATAATCGCGAACATCTCACTGCGATCGCGAGGAAGGGCGCGAGGGTGACCCTATTCCACGGGCTCGAAGACAACAACATCCCCGTCTCCATGAGTCGCGAGCTGGCGGCGGCGAATCCGCAGGCGGTGAGGTTGATCGAAGTGTCAGGCGCGGGGCACAATGACATCATCGAAATGGCGCAGACGCGGATTGCGGACGAGATGAAGTGAAAAGTCGGGCAAGCTGCTGGCTTGCCAGTCTTTGAGTGCAACCCAGCGGGATGCACCATTTCACGGCAGCGGAAACCGCGTGTTGATCTCGGAAACCTCTGCGCGGATTTGTGCGAGGGCGGTTTCATCCTCGCGATTCTCCAGTGCTCGGTGGATCCATCCAGCGATGAGTTTCATCTCCGCCTCCTTCATGCCGCGCGTGGTGACGGCTGGGGTGCCGACGCGGATGCCGCCGCCGAGGGTGATCTTCTCGGTGTCGAACGGGATGCCGTTTTTGTTCACGGTGATCGCGGCCTTGTCGAGCGTCTCGCTGGCGACCTTGCCGTTGATCCCGCGCGGGCGGAGATCGACGAGCATGAGATGGTTGTCGGTGCCTCCGGAGACGATGCGGTAGCCGAGCGCGGTGAGCGCGGCGGCGAGGGCTTGGGCGTTCTTCACGATCTGCTCGGTGTAGGCTTTGAAGTCCGGACGCAGGCACTCGCCGAAGCACACAGCCTTCGCCGCGATGACGTGCATGAGCGGGCCGCCCTGCACGCCGGGGAAGACCTGGCTGTTGATCTTTTTGGCGAGTTCCTCGTGGTTCGTGAGGATCATGCCGCCGCGCGGACCGCGCAGGCTCTTGTGCGTGGTGGTGGTGACAAAGTCGGCGTGCTCCATCGGCGAGGGATGCACGCCACCGGCAACGAGGCCGGCGATGTGGGCCATATCGACGAAGAGATACGCGCCGACGCTCTTGGCGATCTCGCTCATGCGCTTGAAGTCGATGATGCGCGGATACGCGGAGGCACCGGCGGTGATCATCTTCGGCTGCTCCCGTTTCGCGACTTCGGCGAGCTCGTCGTAGTCGATGAGTTCGCTGGTTTGGTTCACGCCGTACTGGCAGAACTTGTAAAGCCGGCCGGAGAAGTTGGCGGGATTTCCATGCGTGAGGTGGCCGCCGTGGGCGAGGTTCATGCCGAGCACCTTGTCGCCGGGCTGAAGCACGCTGAAGTAAACGGCGGCATTGGCCTGCGAGCCGGAGTGGGGCTGCACGTTCGCGAATTTCGCGCCGAAGAGCTGGCATGCGCGATCAATGGCGAGCTGCTCGACTTTATCGACTTCCTCGCAGCCGCCGTACCAGCGCTTGCCGGGATAACCTTCGGCATACTTGTTCGTGAGGCACGAGCCTTGCGCGGCCATGACGGCACGGCTGGTGAAGTTTTCCGAGGCGATAAGTTCGATGTGCTCCTGCTGGCGCTTCGCCTCCCCGTGGATGATCTCGGCCACCGCAGGATCGGACTCTTCCAGGGCATCAAGCGGATTGCCATGGGCGTTCATCTTATCTACGCGGCGGCCATGGCGACCGCCGGAGAATGGGGTGCTGAGCCACGCATCGACGATTGCCTTTCCTTCGGCGGCCGTGGTCTTGTTTCCCGCGAGGCACAGGACGTTGGAGTCGTTGTGCTGGCGCGTGAGCTTCGCGGTTTCCACATCGAACACGAGCGATGCCTGGATGCCCGAGTGGCGGTTTGCGGCCATGCACATGCCGATGCCAGTGGTGCAGAAGAGCAGGCCGACATCCACTGCGCCAGAAAGCACGCGCTCGGAGACGAGGTCGGCGTAGTCGGGATAGTCCACGGAGTCATGTCCCTGCGTGCCGAGATCGATGACCTCGTGCCCCTGTGATCTGATATGCTTCACGACCGCATCCTTCAAATCGACACCTCCATGATCCGCGCCGACGGCTAGAACGTGCGTGGCTTTTGATACGGTGGCGGGTTTTTCGAGGTTGGCGGTGCTCATGGATCTATTTTTGGAAAGGTTTGCTCGATGTAGTTCACGATGCTGGGCAGCATGCGCTCGAGCTTGTCGTGGGTTTCCTCATACGCGCTCCGACCCATGCCGATGGGATCGGGCACGTCTTGGTTGCGTAATTCGTCTTCGGCGCAGAATTCGCTCACGAGATACGCCTTTTCCGCAGCCTCGGGGAAATCCATCTCGATGGCCTCAAGGTGATGTCCCGCCAACGCAAAAACGTGCGTAGCCTTCTCGAGAAGATCGAGAGTGAGCGGCCGGCTGCGAAAGGCACTGACGTCCAGACCCTTCTCACGCAGGATGTTCGCCGTGTGCGCGCTGGCGGGCTGGCCGGGCATGGCGCTTACCCCCGCTGACACGACGGAGTAGTCGCCTTTGCCCTTCACCAACTCACGGAACAGGGCCTCAGCCATGGGGCTGCGGCAGACGTTTCCAGTGCAGACAAACAGGACGTTTTTCACGAAGCGAGATCGCGCCTGGGTTTACGGCACGAGGGCTGCCAGAATGCCGCTGCGAGGGGTTTTGTCAAAGCAAACGAGGCTCAGCGGAAATGACGCAATCCTTCCTGCGGAGACCGGGTGTGAACAAAGAAACAAAACCTTCTCTTTTGCCTTTTTGTGGTTCGTAGTACCTGCCAGACTCACCTCCAAATAATATGAAAGAATTCGCCTACATCCCAGACGAAGGCCAAGTGCCCGCCACGTTGCGGGCGGTGCCACTGCTGGACAGCTTCACGGAGGAGCAGCTCGACGAGGTACTAGGCTCCACCAGTCTGCTGCAGTGCGACCCTGGCGACACGATCATCAAGGAAGGGACCCTAGGCTCGCGCATTTACATCCTCCTCAGCGGGTCTCTCGACGTGCTCGTGGGCGGGAAGAAAGTGGCCAGCATCACAAAGGCTGGCGACGTCTTTGGAGAGCTGGCCGTCGTCAATCATGACAAGCGCATCGCATCCGTGGTCGCTCCAGGAAAGGCGGCGTGTCTTGCCATCGACCAAAAATTCCTTCAGGACATTCATCCGCGTGAGGAGGATCCTTCATTCCACGCCGCGCTGTATGAGTTTGTCGCGCGCGTGATCGCTCGGAAGCTCAGCATGACCTCCCGCCGGCTCGCGGACGTGGAGAGGGAGCTCCGTGAGCTTAAGGATGCCAAGCCGATGCGGAAAGCCCCAGCGAAGCCGAAGGTGAGGGTGACATCTGCCCAGCGGAAGCGCGTGCGCGCCTTGGCACGCAAACGGGTGGGCCGCGCATGAAGACGGGGCGCCGTTTTCTTGTTACGGCGGCCCAAAGTCGCCCGATCTCAGCATTCAAACGCACAGTTCCAGGACTGAGGGCGCGAAACACCGGGATTTACTTCAGCACCTGCGACTTGAAGAACTTTACGATGACCTCCGGCGCCTTGTCGGAATAGGCATGCGTGCCGGGGTGGATGGCGGTGACGATGGGCGCGCCGATGGGGGAGGGGTAAAACGTGCAATTCTTGTCCAGCTCCCAAGGCTGGCCGGCGCCGCATTCGTTGAGCTTGCGCAAAGTATCGATCGTCCTGGTCTGCCACTCGAATTTCACCAGCGGATCGTTCTCGCCGGCAACGTGGAGCACCGGCTTGGGCTTGAGCAGGCCGATAGTTTTAGTGGCCGCTGCGGCAGAGGGTCCGAACGCGGCAAACTTGTCGGCGCGCGTGGCCCATAGCAGGTAGGTGAAGCCGCCGCCGTTTGAGTGGCCGGAGGAATAGACACGCTTGTCATCGACTTTGTATTCCTTGCTCATCGCGGCGAGCATCGCATCGAAAAACTTCAAATCGCGGTCGCCTTGATCGCCTGGACCGGACTGCCAACCGGGCTTTTTACCTTCGGGATCGGTGAGCCTGCCCGGAGTGTTCAAGCCCTGCGGATACAGGACGATCGCCTCGGGCCAGAGCGTGTGAAAATGGTACTGCCGCGCCGCGTTGTTCATGTTTCCGCCGTGGCCGTGAAAGCCGAAGATCACGGGAGAAGGCTCGGAAGCCGCTTTCGCGGGAACGCACACCAATGCCTCGCGCTTGACGCCATCGATGACGAACTGGCGTGGTGCGGGAGCGTTTTGTGCGTGCGAGGTGGAGATTGCAACAAGGCCGAGCAGAGCCGTGAGCCGGACTGTCTGATGAATGCGGGCGTGGTTCATAGGAGAGGCGGAGTTCAACCGCGCGTGCCGTGCATTAGTCGCGCAAATCCTCAGGTCAGCGGAACCTCATGGTAGTGCAGAGCCCACTCCTTCATGTAGCGCACGCGGTTCGGTGTGATGCGGTAGATGATCAGCGCGGGGTTGTCGATGGTACCGAGATAGGCGCGGAGCAGGGGATTTGCCTGCCAGATATCCTGTAGCAACGCCCTGTCATCCAACACTTCCGCGACGCCTGTGATCCGCACCTGATCATGCGCCTCGTCTATGTAGCAAAGCTCGACTTTTCCATTGGCTGCGATCTCCCGTGTCTTGCCGTATTGCCGCAGATTGGCGATGTAAACGGTGAATCCATCGGTGCGGACTGGAGAAACCGGCCGCACACGAGGCTGGTCATCATCCATGGTCGCGAGCACCGGAAATTTCGCCGCCAGCATGGTCGCGTGGGCGAGGTCAGGGAGGCGGGCTGGGTCGATGGGCTCAGGCTTCGGTGCGGGCATGGTCGGAGAATCGGAGTATGGGACCGTGGTTCAACGGAAAATCGCTGTCAGGGTGCGAAAACAAAAACACCGCATCTGCCCGACGGCAGATGCGGTGTGCTGAGTGAACCAGGCGGGAGGCGGTTACTTGGCCTTCTTGCCGCCCT
>JANOBO010000104.1:0-9890 GCA_031411695.1 Verrucomicrobiaceae bacterium | reverse complement strand
TTCTCTCCCTGATTCACTTCGTAATCGCTGGCTCCGCCATGAGGCCGGCGTGCGAGCGCTTCATCGTCGGCAGCAAGAGACTGCGCAGGAAACAGCGGATCATCTCCGCCGTTATTCGGGATACTACGTCGCCGCCGTCGCACGCAACGAGGAACTGCTGGCCATGCATGCGGACCGTCCAAACTTGCGCTGGGCCTGGGAGAGATGGGCCCGAATTTTTCGGGATGGAGGTTTGGCCAAGGTGCTTGCGATGTTCGCCGATGAGGGCCAACACCAGGAGCTGTTGTCATCATCGCCGTTCTATCTGATGCGCCCGCCATTGCCTGAAAACCGCTATTACCAAGACCATGCTCCAGCGCAGCCTTGATCTTGCGGACCTGAAAACAGCGATCCGCAGCATCAAGCAAGTCACCGATTGCCATGAGCTTGTGCTAGGCGGACGAGGTGCGCTGGTGGCCTGGGAGCCTCGATCCAATGAACTGCTGCGGACAGTCGATTTCGATATCGGCATCACCAAGGAAGGGCGCATCCTCGGCGGCAAGGACTTCGACGCACGCTGGTGAATCTTTACTGACGGACCGTCTGCCGGACGGCTGGCGCGAACGTGCGGCCAAGGTGGAAGTGGACGGCGTGGTGGCCCTCTGTCTCGCGCCTGTGGATGTCGCCATCAACAAGCTGGATGCCAGACGTCCAAAGGATTTAGAACACATCGCGATGATGATGCGTGATGGCCTGGTGACCATCGATTCCGTTGAGGATGCGATCTCGCAGGTGCCTTACACGTTCTTGATCCCGGCGTATCGCGAGGCATTGGAGGTCGTCAAAACTACGCTGACCCTGCAAGGCCAGTGAGAAATGCGAATCGCCTGCGCAAGCAATTGGCTGCACGGGCATTTCCGAAAGACGCCGAGAAAGTGCGTCCTGAATTCATGGGCCCGCGTCAGGCGGCGTCGGACGAAGGCAGTCCGCCAGAGATGATCCAGCCTCTGAAATCAGCGTCGGCGAAATGAGGGGGGATGCCGATGAGGCGCGCGGGTAGCTGGGCTAGCGGTCGGGCATCTGTCGGGACTTTGAAGCAGCCTTTCTGGCCTGGACCTGACAGCTTGTGGGCCAGGATGACGTCGAGGGCGAGCCGGGTGAAGTCGCGCTGGTCGGAGAGTCTTTCGATGACGAGGGAAAATGCGGATTCAGGAATGCGCGCCAGCGAGAATCGTGATTCATCCATGGGCACTGCTAAGGCGCGGCGCGGTGTAGCACAAGATGAGAAGGGCCATGGAAATGAGGAAGGGGGGTGATGCGGCGTGATGGTGATGGCATGACGCCCGGGAACTGAGGAGCGGTGTTTACGGTCGTGCCTTGAGCATGGCGAGCTTTGCTGGGCGCTGGAGTTTCTTGAAGGCTAGCTCGGCCTTGAGCGCGGCGGATTTGTTTTCGGCGGGCCATTGGCGCATGAGCTTCACGGGGCCGCGTCCGCGTGTGTAGCGGGCACCGGTGCCGAGGTTGTGCTGCTGGATACGCCGCTTGAGATCGTTGGTGATGCCGCAATACAGGCTGCGATCTTTGCAGCGCAGCACATAGACGCACCAGGGCTTCGCAGGCGAGTCCGTCCCGGCTCGCAACATCCGCGCACGGCCTGGCTTCAACGGAGTCGGGGTGCTGTCAGGTCGCTTGCGGGACACACGCTTCGTGGTGCGGAGGTTTTGCGCGGAGGCGGCGTGCGTGGTGTGGCGGGACGCACCCGCCTACTTCCATTGCAAGGGAGTGCCGGAAGGCAGCAGGCGCACGGCGCGTGCGATGTCCCAGTTTGCCAGGCGCAGTCCGCCGATGCCTTCCTGTGTCTTCATCTGGCCGGGTATGCTGGTGCCATGCAGGCCGTAGGGCAGGGGCTCGGTGCTCTTGGCTTTGGCGAGATTGATCCACACGATGCCGAGTGGATTGTTCGGGCCGGCGGCGATGTATTGCTCGCTGGAGAGCGCGGGTGCCGAGGGCGTCGTCACCTCGGCGGGGAGCAAGGTGGAGGTGAGTGAGGTCGAGTTCTTCGGCTTGGGTTGTTCTTTTTGCTCCTGCTTCGTCGCGAGCCGTGGCCGCGGGAGCGCATCCAGCACGGTCCATGAGCCGCGCCCGCGCAGATCGGGGCGTGCGAGAGCCATGGGCATCACGGCGATCAACTTGCCCGCCTGATGAATCTCGATGCGAGACAAGTCCACGACGGCGGCCGTCACCGCTTTCGCGGGATCGGCGGCGGGCTGCAGCGGTGTCTCCAGCGCCTTTTCGATTTCAAACGGGATGACGTTCGGCACCTGAAATTCCGTGCCGGCTTCAGGGCTGCTCTTGATTCTGAAGTTCAGGCTGCGCAAAAAACTCTCGTCGCAGTGGAAGCGCTCGGCCACGAACTCCCACGCGGTGCGGTAAGCGAGATGCGAGGAGGAGGTAAGCTCGTCATACGTGGGCGGTGGCAGCGTCGGCGCGGACTTGCCTTTGCTGGATCTCGAGCGCGGCGCGGGCTTTGCGGTCGCGAGCTCCGGCTTCGGTGGCGCGATGAACCGGAAATCCTCGCGCTTCAAGGTGTAGCGGGTGAATGGCTCTCCCACCACCGTCACGGCTTTCTGGCGCAGCGGCTCGGCGCCCTGCACGTCGTCATGCACGCCTCGATAGAGGGCCAGCACTTTCTCAAACGTCGCTCCAGTATTGCCGTCAATCGGGCCCGTCGAAAAATTCTCGCGATCGAGGAACACCTGCAGCAGCACGTTCTCCATCTCGCGTGTGGCCTCGAACGTCAATTGTGGCTTCGGCTTCTCCGTCGGCTTTTTCTTCACTTCTGCAGCGGGCGGCTCAGGCGGCGGTGCCATCGCCTTGAGTTCGTCGAAGGTTGGGATTTTCAAGTCTTGGCCGATGCGGATCACGTCGCTTGTCAGGCCGTTGAAGGCCTTTAACTGCACGACCGACATGGAAAACTTCCGCGCGATGATGGCCAGCGCGTCGCCTTTTGTGACGGTGTAGGCGGTAGGTCGCACGGGCACCACGGTCGAAACGGGCGCGCCGGGTGTCACGACGCCAGGTGCAGGTTCTGGATCTGGGAGCGTGAAGCCCCAGTCCTTTTCTTCCGATGGCACCACCCACCATTTCCAGTCCACCGCAGACTCGAGCCCGGGCTCTATTCGTTTGACGGACGGGTGTGGTACCGCTGTCTGCGCCGTCAGAGGCTCTGAAACAAAGCCGGACGCAGCGATGACAAAAAGGATGCGTGAGGGGATCGAAAACATCACCCGAATGGTTACCTCCCTCGTCGCGTTGCGCAAAGACGAAAGCGCGTGTGCCGGTGACTAAACATCGCACACCATCGCCGCGTGCCGCAGCGCGAGCATGGGATCGCTCCAGGTGGGGATGAACTCCTGCGCGACGAAATCCTGGTAGCCCGTGTCGATGATGGCCTGGATGATGGGCGGGTAATTGATCTCCTGCTTCTCATCGAGCTCGCAGCGGCCCGGATTCCCAGCGGTGTGGTAGTGGCCGATGAGTTCGTGTTCCTTGCGGATGCGCCGGATGACGTCGCCATTCATGATCTGGACGTGATAGATGACGAAGAGCAGCTTGAAGTTCGGGCTGCCAATCTGCCGGACGAGGTCGAGGCAGAAATCCACGTCGTCGCCGAAGTAGCCCGGATGCCCGGTCATGGGCTTTGATCCATCGCGTGAGTTGAGATGCTCCAGCACCAGCGTGATGCCTTTCTGCTCCGCCTGTGCGAGCACGGACTTCCAGCAGCGCAGGCAATCCTGCACCGCCTTGTCGCGGTCCATGCCATCGAATTTCATGCCGGTGAAGGTGATCACCTTTTTGCACCCGACATCTGCGGCGAGGTCGATGGCGTCAAGCAGGCTCTTTGCGCTTTCCTCGAAGTAGCGCGGATCACACGGCCCTTTGGCAAAGCCATGCGAGCCGACGAGGGAGATGTCGAGTCCCAGCGCCTTCACGTCGGGATAATGCTTTTTGTCGATGCCTTCCATGCCGCGCAGGCCCATCGCCTTGCAATGCTTTGCCAGTTCCATCGTCTCCATCGGCTTGAAGCACCAGCCCATGACTGTCTGCTTGATGTGCGAGTTTTTGATCACGTAGCCGGCGTCTGCGGCGGCGTGATCGATGCTCAACGCCAGAGCGCTGGACGATGCGGCGACGCCGAGCGCAGGGAGCGCGGCGCTGGAACGGAAGAAGGTGCGGCGGTTCATGCGCGGATCGTACGCCGGTCCGCCGCCTGCTGCAACTTCTGGCAACTGCGCTGCATGATGAGTGAAACGCACGGTGCGTTTTCCGTCTGGACTCGGCGCCAGCGCCCGGCACGCTGCGCCGCATGATCCGCCCGATGCAAAAAGACGAAGCCCTTCTGCGCGACATCGAATCCGCCTCGGATGATCCGCGCGAGTTGCACCTGTGGTGGCTCGGCCAGAGCGGCTTTTTGGTGAAGCACGACGGCCTGCGCGTTTTGTTTGATCCCTATTTGTCGGACACGCTCACGAAAAAATACGCCGCCACCGACAAGCCGCATGTGCGCATGACGGAGCGCTGCATCGCTCCCGAGCGCCTGACGAAGCTCGACGTCATCACCTCAAGCCATCTGCACACCGATCATTTCGATCCAGGCACGCTTGTGCCGTTGTTCCAGGCAAATCCACAGGCGCAGTTTCTCTTCCCGGCGGCCGAACGAACGTCCGCCACAGAGCGCCTCGCTGGGAAGCTGCCGCCCAATGCGATTGGCATGAGTGACGGCGAGACCCATCGTGGCGGGAGATGGGAGGCGCGCGGCATCATCGCGACGCACAACGAGGTCGCGCGTGACGACCAAGGCCGCACGCGCTTCATGGGCTTCTGGATGCGCCTTGGCCCCATTCGCATCTATCATAGCGGCGACACACTCTGGCATGACGACATCGTGCGCGATCTCCGTGTTTTCGGCTGTGACGTCGCGCTCGTCCCGATCAACGGCAACAAGCCGGAGCGCAAGGTGGCCGGCAATCTCAATGGCACGGAGGCAGCCGCGCTGGCAAAGGCGGTGAGGGCCGGGATCGCCATCCCGCACCACTTCGAGATGTTCGAGTTCAACACCGAGACGCCGGATGAATTCGTCAGCGCCTGTGCGCGACTGAACCAGATGTGCAAAGTCCTGCGCTGTGGGGAGAGGTTCACCTTGGGTGGTCCACGGTGAGCGGAGCAAGGTGCGCGTCAGGATGAGCGCGTCACGATGAGCGGGTTACGATGAGCGGGTTACGATGAGCGCGTCACCATGAGCGCGTCACCATGAGCGCGAATTCAGCCGACCGAATGCACGCGAGCCGCGCCTCCGAAGCCCCATCGGGGCGGCACAACAATAGCCGTGGGTGACAACCCACGGATGGCCACGCGAACATCCAAAGTCTATTCGGGGAACCGCGTTAGCGGTGACACCCTTTCGGCTACGAAGCGCGCAACGGTGTCACCGCTCACGCGGTTTAGCTTTGGGATAGACGTCCGGTTTTCTGCATTCTGTGGGTTGTCACCCACGGCTATTGTTGTGGCGGCGCTACGCGCCTGAAACTTTAGAGAGAATGTTTGGATGGATTTCCGTGGATCATTCTTTTCCACGGCGGCGGACGATCCATAGCGTGAACAGCGCCGCGACCAGTGCCGCGCCGCCGCCGATCATCCACCAACGGGTGGGCGATGCGCCGTCAATTTCCCCGCGCCCGGGCATCAAGATCGGCGGCGTCACGTCGCCGCCGAGAAGCATCATCCAGCGCGGCTCCGCATTCGGCTTCGTGGGATCGACGATCCAGAGGAGCACGTCGTGCTTGCTGCCTTTCGGAACGGAGATGCGCACGGAGTCGGAAGTCGGCTTCCAATGCCAGAGCGCTGTGAGGAGCTGATGCGAGACGCTGTTGTCGATGGTGCCCGGCGGCAGCGGTGCCGTCTCATCAAATTCAGCGCGATCCTCAAGCCTCACGTCGCCGAGCTGCGCGATGCCTTGAGTCACCTCGCCGACATGAATTTGCAGCGCCGCAGGCAGAATCGCGGCGGCCTGCGCCCTGTCGGCGATCATCGGATTACCCTCGCAGTCCGCCGTGATCTCCAGCCGCAGTTCGTCCGCAGCGAGCGTGAGTTTGGCCAGCAAAAAATCCGTGCCGTGCGCTTTCGCGAAGACCGGGCAGAGAAGTAGGAAGGCGGTGAGACAATGAGACATGGAGACGATGAGATGCCGGGACCAACGCCGGTCACCCCCAAAGTCTCCGGCCTTCAGAAGAAACTACTTCTTCGCGTTCCAGCGCAGCACGCGGCCCCACTTGTTCCACTCGGTCTCGAGGATGTTGCCGTCGTTGTCAAAAGTGATGCCGTGCGGTGACGTGACGATGCCGGTCTGCCATTTCGCTGGCTCGATGCCGGGCGTGTTGGTGGTTTCAGGATTCGTGCCGCACTCGGCGACCATTTTGCCTTCCTTGTTCCAGACGCTCACGCGGCCGGCGATCTCGGCGACGCAGACGAGGTCACCGTGAAAGGAGGCGGAGCTGGGATTGCGCATGTTCTCGGCGATGACGCCGATGATCTTGCCGTCCAGATCGGTGTGCAGCATGCGCTTGTTGCCACGATCCAGGCAGAGCACGCGAGCAGGCTCGAAGCGGGTGTCGATGAAGATCTTGTGCGTGTTCGCGAACTTGTACGGCTCGCCCGGACCCCCGAACACCTTCTTAAATTTTCCGGCGGCGTCGAAGACGAAGATCCAGCTCTTGCCGTAGCCATCCACCACATAGATGTCGCCGTTCGGGGCCACATCGCAGTTGGTGAGCTTCAGCCCGCCCTGCGCCACGACGCCGGGCTCCTTGGGGATGATCTTCTCCGTGCCATCAGCCAGAGTGAGGGTCATCTCCGTCTTCGTGTCCGCCTTCTTCACGCCGGATGAGATCGGCGTCATGAGTGGCTTCGGCTTGCCCTTGTCTTCGGGATTCACTTTGGAAACGGTCACAAAGTCCCGCTGTTCGGCGGGGAAGGCGGTGGTCGGGATCTCCATCACGACGCTGCCGTCGAGCTTGCACTTGATCACGCGCTGCTCGCCGAGCACGGCGGCGAAGAGAAACTCGCCGTCGGCGGTCTTGCGGATCACAAAGCCGTGCAGCGACGGCGGCAGATTCAGCGCCCTGATGAACTTTCCGTCCGGCCCATAAACTTGAATTCCCGCGTCCTTCTCCTGCACGCTCACATACACATTGCCCGCCGAGTCCACGCTGATCTCGCCGTGACCATCGCCGATGGTTTCTTTTCCCGGAGGCGGCGTCAGCCAGTTCGGAACCAATTCATAAGTCACCTCTGCGATGGCGGAGCCACCGAGAGCCAGCAGGGACGCGAGCAGCAGTCGTTTCATGGCCGCCAATTGGAGCGGGAGACGTGAGCGGCGTCAAATGACGAATGCAAAATGACGAATGACGAATGATGCACCGGCGCGCAGTAAACGCCTTGGTTTTAGCGTTTGCGCATGACTCATTCATTCGTCATTCGTCATTCTGCATTCCTCCCCACCATGTCCACCCGCCGCACATTCATCCGTCATACCACCCTCGCATCCGTAGCATTCGGCGCGGTGCCATTGCTTGGACAAAAAACCGACAAGAAGTTCCGCACCGCCATCATCGGCTCCGGCTGGTGGGGGATGAACATCCTGGCGGAGGCAATGGCATCGAAGCGCGTGAAGGTCGTGGCGATGTGCGACGTCGATGCGCGAGTTCTTGAGAACGGAGCGGAGGAAGTGAAGAGCGCCAATGGAGACGAGCCCAAGCAGTATCGCGACTTTCGCGAGTTGCTGGAGAAGGAGCGCCCTGAGATCGTCATCATCGCCACGCCGGATCATTGGCACGCGCTGCTGAGCATCGCCGCGCTCAAGGTCGGCGCGCATGTGTTTGTCGAGAAGCCGACGGGCCACACGGTGAATGAGAGCCGCGCGATGGTGAAGGCGGCGAAAGCTGCAGGCACCGTGGTGCAGGTCGGCCTGCACCGCCGCATCGGCCCCCATCACGTCAGCGCGATGAAGTTTTTGAAGAGTGGCGACGTCGGCGATGTCGGAATGGTGCGCTGCTTTGCGCACAGCCGTGGCGACAAGGAAGTCGCGAAGCCAAACAGCGCGCCGCCGGAAGATCTCGATTGGGAAATGTACTGCGGGCCCGCGCCGATGCGGCCGTTCAACAGCAAGATTCATCCCGGCGGCTGGCGGAACTTCCTCGACTTTGCCAACGGCACCATGGGTGACTGGGGCGTCCACTGGCTGGACCAAGTGCTCTGGTGGAGCGGCGAGAAAGGTCCGAAGAAAGTCTTCTGCACCGGTGGCCGCGACATCGCCGGACCGGCTGTGCTGAATGACAAGGAGCAGACCACCGACGCGCCCGATCATCAGCTCGCGGTGTTCGAGTTTGAAAAGTTCACCGCCACGTGGGAGCACCGCAAATTCGCCGACAACAACAACGAGAAGCACAAGGTCGGCGCTTACTTCTACGGCACCAAGGGCGTGCTGCACATCGGCTGGAAGGATGGCTGGACGTTTTATCCTGCCAACGCCAAGGACCCGGTGCGGCACGAGGACTCACAGCTCCAGGAACCCGACGGCGACGGGCACAACATAGGCGCGCTCTGGGCCGACTTCATCGCCGCCATCGACGGCAAACGCGATCCGGTCGCGCATATCGAAGCCGCCCACCGCTCCAGCACGATGCCGCTGCTCGGCATGATCTCCTGGCGCGTCGGCCGCAGCATCGCGTGGGATGCGGAGAAGGAGCAGGTCATCGGCGACGATGAGGCAAACAAACTCCTGAGCCGGAAGTATCGCGGACCGTGGGAGTATCCCATGTGATCAGGCTCTCCGGAGGGCGGCCATCGAATACGTCCAGCGCCGCGAGACAAAGCTTTGGTGAATCTTCGAGCCGAGCATTCCTGCGAAATCTCGAAACGAATCGCGCAGCCATGACGGCACGCGCTCCTGGAGCAGCGCCTCCTTGCGCGGCTCCTCGATTGCCATGGATGTGAGCACCTCGTCCGTCACATCACGCCAGATCACTTCTTCAAATCCCGCAGTGCGGAACGTCTCGCGCACTACCTTCACACGATCCGTGGCGCGGAAATCCGTCCAGAGGAAAGTCCCGCCATGAGAAAGGACGCGATGCACTTCTGCCACGAACTGACCGAAGCGCGGATAGCAATGCGACGACTCCACATTGATCGCGATGTCGAAGCTCGCGTCGTCGAATGGCAGCGCCTCGGCATCAGCGACGATCCAGTCGACCTGACGCGCGGCGGGTCGTGTTTTGCACAATGCAATCGCAGCCGGAGAAAGATCGCAGCCCGTCGCCCCCGCCAGATCGTGATGCTGCCGCAGATGTCGGATGCCTCCACCGCGACCGCACCCAACCTCAAGAAGCCGCCGGCCTGTGAGCGGCACCTGACCTGCCAGCTCATCGTAGAGCCGCAGGCATCCGTCGCCGCCTAGAGCTTCAGGACCGGACGCATAGCCGTAGTTCATGAACTCCCAAGCGTCGTCGCCGGGGCGGGTCGCCAAATAATTGTAAAGCCACCGCCAGAGCTGCTTCTCGATGACGGGCACGCGGCACAGCTTGGCGAAGGTCGAGTCGAGAAACATTTCCGAGCGTAGGCGAGTCCATCCCGGCTCGCAACACGTCGAGGACACGATGAGCGGCGCAGTGTGTAAAGCGCGGGCAAAGCTCGAGAGATGCTTGTGGAAAGGCGAAGGGAAACCCGGGCATTTGCGGCGGCGCGGGATGTTGCGAGGGGGGACGCGCTCGCCTACGCTCGGGCGATGACGCTTGCTGATCTCGGGTGGAACGATGCCTTTGAAAATGAGTTCGCGGCTTTCCGCCTCAAAGGCTGGA
>JANOBO010000103.1:0-11500 GCA_031411695.1 Verrucomicrobiaceae bacterium | reverse complement strand
CGCCGAAGATGATGCCGTTTTGATTGATGAGGTAAACCTGGCCCTGCGCGGTGATCGAGCCAAGAATCTGCGAGGGCGACCCGCTTGGGTCATTCACCTTGTTGAAGGCGATCCACTCTCCCGCCTGCGCTCCGCCTGCGCTTTGATCGAAGTTCACGGTCGTGTTCTTGCCCACGTTGAACGTCCGCCAGTTCAGGACCGCCTGCTGATTTGTCTGCGTGATGTTGACAGTGCCACCCGACTGCTCCGGCTGGCTCGCTCCGGTCCAGAGTGCGGCATTCGTGGCGGTGGCCGGATCGACCTCGAGTCCACCTGCGATCAATCCATCGGGCACATCGGGCAAGGTGAGGCCCGGGTGATTCGGGTCGGCGCCCAGATTGTTCGCCCCAGACAAGGCGGCGGCGCGCGCGGCGGCCTGCATCGCTCGGATGGCGTTCAGCGCGTTGGTGGTTCTCGCGAGCGAGTCCTTCGCGTTCGACCGCAGCGCTTCCGTGGCAGATGCAGTGGCCGCGTCGGAGGCGGACGTCGGATTGCGTTTCATCGTCGCCGCGCCGCCGCGCAAAAGGTCGCCGGCATTGGCCGTGAGCGCGCAGGTGGCGAGTGCGAGGAGGAGATTCCTGCGGAGCGTGTCCGGTGGCAGCATGGCGGTTTCTACTTCGCGGCTTTCGCGGGAATCTGCGAAAGCGCCAGCTCGTTTACCGCGATTGGATTGCTTCTCAGCAGCTCAGCAAGACGCGCCTGCGTGTTCGTGCGTGTCTTGTCCGCGCGCATCTGCCGCGTGAGCTGGCCGCGGATTTGTTCCAGCGTCGGCGTGTGCGCCTCGCGGATGTCCGTCACCTTGATGAAATGCCAGCCGTCTTCGAGCCGGATGGGATCGGAGATGACGTTCACCGCGAGCTTTGGGAGCTGCTGGCGGATCTCAGGCTGAATCTGCGAGTCAGCCAGCCAGCCGATCTCACCGCCATTCTTCGCGCTCGCAGCATCTTCACTGTGGATCTTTGCCAGCGTCACAAAATCAGCGCCCGGCTTCTTCAAGGCCTCACGCACCGATGCCACTTTCTTCTGCGCCAGCGCGCTCGCCTTGGCGTCCGCCGTCTTGAGGTCTGCTATGTAAACCTGCGCGATCAGATACGTGCGCGGCACGAGTAACGCGGCTTTGTTTGCGTCATAGGCGGCCTCCAATTCGACCTTGCTGGGATAATCCTCCGGCGGCTGGGAGATGGATTGGAGGTAGCTCTCTGTGATCGCGCTGGCGCGCACACGCTCCAGCTGAAGCGCCACCTCAGGCCGCTGCTCCCATTTCTTTTCCAGCGCCTCCTTCAAGACAAGCCGCTGCACCAGCAGCGCGCGCACCATCGTGCTTAATTGCGCCGGATCCTTCGTGAGGCGGTCTGTCTCCGCGGGCGCGAGATTTGCAAGAGCGGCGCGGATGTCCTCAATCTTGATCTCGGTGTCGCCGACGCGGCCGAGCACTTCCACGTCGCTCTGCGGCTCGGTGGAGAACGCCGAGGTGACAAGCATCATCGCAGTTATGAACGAGAGCAGCCGAAGAGCAGAAGTGGTGTTTTGGGGTGAGGGGGACTTCAACTCGCGCGTCTGATATGCCAACAGCTTAAAAATGGATGCTCTCATGATTTCACTTTTGCTTTCGGTGGTGCGTTCGTTTTCGTCTCTCCGCCGCCGTCCTTGGTATCCTTCACATCCTTCTTCTCCTCTGGCGCTGCTGAATTGTAATCTGCGGGCCGGATCTTCTGCGCGATGAGCTTGTCCTCGTAGCTCTGCATGAGGTTCTGCAGCTTCACGCGCATGATTCCCGTGAACGGCTCGCGCGCCGTGAGCGCGGTGCCGAGTCCGAAGCCCTTGTAGCGGTCGAGCACTTCATTGGCGATCTTGAACATCTCAGCGTTCTTCGCCTCGTTGTCCGCCACTCGGCGTTCGAGGGACACCACCTTTGTCGCCGCTGCCGCGCGCTCGGATTCCTTCTTCACTGAGATTGCGGCGGCCTTCGCATAGCCGTCCTTCCACTTGCCGAGTGTCTCCTTCGCCCTCGATAGCGCCTGCTCGGTGTTCGCCACCTTTGAGGAGAGATCGATGATGGACTTGTCCGCCGTGTCCTTTTCGGCGGACGACTTCTTCCTCAGCGCATCCAGCTCTTTGGTGAGGTCCTTGATCTTCTTTTCGTTCTCGGTCTTTGTGGTGTCCAGCGTGGCTTGCAGGGCGGCCTTGTCGGCCTCCGCAGTCTGAAGCTGGATCATCGTGCTGCGCAGCGTCTCGCGCATTTTCTTGAGCGCGGCCTCGGCCGGATTGGCCTGCTGCTGAGCGGCGAGAGGAAGCGCGAGCGCGAGTGTGGTGACGAATATGAGGGTGCGTGTCATGACTAGAACTTGGCAGAGAGGTCGAACATGAGGATGTCCGCGCTGAGCGGCGGGCCGGCGATCTCGTTGGCGCTCATCCAGCGCACGCCGACCTTCACACGCGGCGAGAGCGCGACGGCCGCTCCGAGGCTGATGCCTTTGTGGTTCGTGCCCGCCACGCCGAAGTCTGAATCGGCAAACGCATCGACGATGGCATCTGACTCGACGTAGCGGTAGCCGACGCTTGCGCTCCAGTCCCAACGCTTCTCAAACTTGCCCTTGCCGATCTGCAACTGCACGGACCACGCGGTGTCCCCGCCTTCATAGGCGCCGATCCCATCAGCGTCACCCTCAGCCAGAGCCCCGCGATTGTTCACGGCGATGGCGTCGATGGCGGCTTGGTCGAACGACAGATTCTTCGAGTAGTCGCCCAGCAGGGAGATCTGATACGGCTCGAAGAAATTGAGATCGATTTTGCCGGTGTAGTTCAGGATGCTGAATGGTGAGGCCAGGCCGAAGTACTGGTATTGGTTTGTGGTGCCGAAGTTGTTCAGCGCGCTCGGGACGATGTTGCGCAAGGCCATGTAGGTGTTGCCCTTCTGCGCGAAGGACGGCCGCGTGTTGTCTGTGTTGCCCGCGTCATCGGCGGTGAGCGGCGTGTACGGATCGGAGAGCTTCCCCTCGATGTCCTTGAAGTCGTAATAGGCGGCCGCGAACTTCGCCACGACCTTGTCCTTCAGATTGAACTCGATGCCGCCCTGCGCGCCGTAAAGCCAGCGGTCTGTGCTCTCGAACTTGCTTGGCTGGTTCGAGGAGAAGTTCAGGTCGGTGTTGAAGATGGGAAACAGACCGCCGCCGATGAATGGCGTGACGCCGCGCAGCACCTCGTATTTTGCGAGCATGGCCACGCCATCGAAGCCGAGATCCTCGTCCCACATCACCTCGCTCGCGGTGAAGAACGGATTGTCAAAACGGCCCGCCAAGAACGTGAGATTCTTGTTCGGCTGCCCGCCCGCCTCGTACTTGATGAACGCACGGTCGAGCCAGATGGAATACTTGCTGAAGTTCCCGCCTTGCCCTTGGTTCGCGAGGCCGAAGCTCTGATTTGCCGAGACCGGCGTGTTGCTGTCACCCGTGGCAAGTCGGATGCCCGCGGTGAAGCCGTCCCCCAAATTCACATCCATGCCGATGCGCGCGCGGAGCCGCAGGCGGTCGCGCTCCTGGTCCACATTGAGCTGCGGTGAGAACACGGTGCCGGCCACGTCGAAGGGCTTGCCGGTGTTGATCGCGTTGAAATTCGGGAACGAGCCGGTGTTGTCGTTGCCTTCGGGAAACCGGTTCATCTCGTAGCGCACGCGGATGTCGCCGAACCAACGGATGCGGTTCACCCAATCTGGAAATGCCGCCGCGCCGGCCCACTTCTCGTTCCTGGCCTGCGCCAGCACCTCGCCTTTGATCTCATCGCGAATCTGAGCCTTCACGCTTTCGGGGATGTACGCCACGCGCACCGCACCATCGCCGGTGGGAGCGAGCGCATCACCGGACTCTTGTTCGGCGCGCGCTTTCGCGGCGTCGGCGATGGCCTGCCTGATGAGTTCCTCCGCATCCGCGTGGGTAAGCACGCCGCGCTGCACGAGGCGGTTGATTAAATTGATCGTGACGTTTTCCGACGGGCTTCCCGTTTGAGTGATGACCGGTTCGGGCGTGGGCGCGGGAAGCTTGTCGAGCGCGGGAAGTTCCGAGCCCGTGGCGGGATCCGTCACGGCAAACAACGCCGGGCTTGCGGCTACGGAGCCTTCATCAAATAGATCAATCGTCGGTGAAAGTTGCGTCCCGGCGGGCTGTGCGTCCTTCCTCGAGGCAGAATTCGCGCTCGGTGGGGCATCCGGCGCGGCGGCTTGCAGCGGCGCTGCTGCTGGAAGCTTTGATGCGTCCGCCGGCGCCGCTTTCTCCGCTGCGTGCAGCCTCGGGAAGGCGGCGGCACAAATAAGGGCGGTGGCGAGGGCAGGGCGCAGACGGTTGATTAGTTCGATGAATGGCATGAGGGAGGATGAATGTCAGTTGGGTCGTTGCGCGTTGATGCGCAGCACGATTGGCATCGGCATGTTGGCCGGTGGCGCCTCGCGAAGCTGGAGGCCGGTGAGCACCTCGTCGTTCAGCGCGAGATTCACATCAGCCTCGCCGCCGCCGGACACGGTGGCGCGTGTGACGCGGCCGGTGGCGTCCACCCACAGCCGCACATCGCGCCGGCCGCTGGCAAACTTGGTCCTGCCGTTGCGGCGCACCGCGTCTGCGATGCTGGTTTGCACCTGTGACGCATACCAGCCGAAGGCGCTGCCTTTGGCGCGCCCGCTGCCAGTGCCGCTGCCGCCGATCATGCCGTTGCCGTTTCCACTGAGACCGAAGCCATCAGCAGCGCCGTCGCCTTTGATCCCTGTGCCGAGCGCGGGCGGCGGATCGTCCTTCACAGGTTCCGGCTTTTGCTCGGGCTCGTCGGCCTTTGGCTGCTCGACCATCTCCTCCTTTTGTTCCTCCTCGGGCTTTTGTTCCGGCGGCTTCGGCGGTGGCGGAGGTGGCGGCGGC
The DNA here is from genome assembly GCA_031411695.1 of Verrucomicrobiaceae bacterium. Classification (GTDB taxonomy): domain Bacteria; phylum Verrucomicrobiota; class Verrucomicrobiia; order Verrucomicrobiales; family Verrucomicrobiaceae; genus JAIBCL01. The sequence goes on along the minus strand of JANOBO010000103.1, from coordinate 6,563 downwards.
TTCGGCAACGGAGGCAATGTGATGGCGATCATCCGCTCCGGCGCGCGGACAGGCGCGGGCGGTCCGTCCATTTTCACCTGCGTGAAGGCGAAGGCGACGCCGCCGCCGACTGAAGTGATGATGGCGGGCAACAGCCAGCGGTGGCGTTGCCAAAGTGTTTCTTCCTCGTCGTCCCAGTTCATAGGTTTGCGTGATGTGAGTTGCGTTGTCGGTGATTCTTATTTTTTGTCGGGTGCCTGCGTGGCGAGGCCGATCTGCGTGAGGCCGATGCCGCCGAGGACGTTGAGCACGTCCATCACCACTTGGTATTGCGTCTGGCTGTCGCCGCGCACGACGACGGGGAACTCGGGCGTGCCGGACTTCAGAGCGGTGAGTTTTTGCTCCAGTTCGGGCAGCGTGACCGGCACCGTGTTGAGGAAGACCTTGCCCTCGTTGTTCACGGTGATGGCCTGTGTCTTCGGGCCTTCCAGCTTCTGCGATGCGGGCGCGCCGGACTTCGGCAGCTTCACCTTCACACCCTGCACACCGGCGGTGGTCATGATGATGAAGATCAGCAGCAGGACCAGGTAGAGGTCCACCATCGGCGTGACATTGATGTCGTCGTATGACTTGGAGTCGGCCTGCATGGTCAGTCATTCGCCTCCGGATAATGTTCCGCCATGCGTGCGAGGAACTCGTCAATGAAGGTCTCCATGTCGTTCACCGCCTGCTTGATGCGCGCGCTGAGGTAGCTGTAGGCAAACAGCGCCGGAATGGCCACGACGAGGCCGGCGACGGTGGCGAGCAGCGCGCCTGCGATGCCGGGCGCGATGGAGTTCACCTCCACCTCGCCCGTCTTGGCGATGACGGCGAAGGTGATCATCACGCCGATGACCGTGCCGAGCAGTCCGAGATACGGGCCGCCCGCGATGCCGATGGTGAGGAAGACGAGCTTGCTGTTGAGCTTCTCCACCTCGCGCACCAGCCCGGTGTGCAGTGTGGCCTTGATCGCGGTGATGGAGCGCGTCGAGAGGCCTGTGGTGGTCTTCGCGGCGCCGGCACCTTTGATGGATATCTGCCGCACGGTCTGCAAACGCTGGCTGATCTCGTCGGAGCCGATGTGGTAGATGTGATACAGCGGCGAGTGGCGCATGAGCTTGTGCGCCTTCGGACTGGCGCTGCCGCCGAGCGATTTCACGCTCTCCTCGTCAGCGTGATCGATGGCGGTGAGATCTGAGGAAAGCTTCTTCCAGCGCACCAAGAACGCGGCGGTGGCCTTACCGATCTTGTTCAGGTAAAGCAGCTTCCCGATCGCCACCATCCAGCCGATCAACGCAAGGATGGCGCAGAGAAAGATGACGACCCAGCCGTCGAGTGTGAGGCTCTTCGAGATGTCTTTGATGAGCATAAACTGCTCCGCCAGTTCTTCCTTCGCGCCGCCGCCGGTGTGGCCGCTCACTTCATCATTGCCCACAGCGAGAAGCTTCCCCGCGTCCGTGCTCGTGCCTTGATTGATGGCGGCGAAACGGAGAAACGCCGCGTTGCGCGCGACCCGTGCGATTTGCACCTCGTCCAGTTCGCCGGTGAATCCTGCAAGAGCCGCTCCGGCTGCATCACCATCCTTGCCGATGAATGAAACGCCCTTCATCGCGGGCAGCGCCGCGTTCAGGGAGCCATGCGATTTTCCGTCGAGGTAGATTGTGGCGGTGCTGTTGGCCACGGCGACGGCGAGGTGCCGCCACACGTTCACCGCGACGGCTTCGCCAGCGGAGGAGCGCTGCTTGTTGATCTCGACATAGGGCACGCCGTCATCCAGACCGACGACAAAGCTGTCCGCACCGTCGCGACGGCTGAAGATCACGCTCTTCGGCGCGAGCGCGGAGGGCTTGATCCAGGCGGAGAATGTCACGGCACCACCGGCGATCCATTCGAGTTGCGGGGCGGCGGGCACGGTGATCGCCGTCTGGCCGGCGAGCCGAAGCCCACCCGCGACGAGCGAGCCCGTGCTCGGCGGTGGTGTGCCCTCGGTCTTCACGCTGCTCGAGGATGAGTCGGTTCCTGCGTTGATCACGTCGGCGAAATGGAGCGCCAGCGTGGTGTCCGCGTCGAAGGTATCCTTCGCTGGGACGGCTGGCGTGGCGTCGGCGACGTTTCCAGAGTAGAGCCAGAGCGAGTTCGCGGCGGATGGTTTCACTTCCGGCGCCTGCACCCAGATGTACGCTTCATTGAGCAGCGTGTCCCATTTCTCGATGTGATGCTTGAGCTGCGTTTTGCCGTCGTCCGCGACGAAGCGCAGATCGGTCCCGTCTTCCTTCGAGGCGAGAAAATTGAAATTGCCATCGTGCAAGCGGACGAGCAGCGCTGTTTTTCCAATGGGCTCTGCGATGACCACGCCCTTGTCGCTCGTGTCGATGGTGATCTTCTTGCGTGTTGGCCACTTGGAATCCCACCACGGACTCACGTCGGCCTTCGCGCCTTTCGCATCCTCGGCGCGCGCAATGTGCTGCCCTGCGATTGCGAGCAGCGCGGCAATGGCGAGGAGCGTTTGGAGAAACAGATTCGTGGAGCTTTTCAATGTCATGGATTCAGAATGGCGGTTGCGTTGAGTCATCGGGTGATCGAGACCGGCCGGAGCATCTCCCCCTCACCCCAGCCCTCTCCCAAGGGGAGAGGGAGTTGCGGGCGCTTCGCGCCTCTGAAGAAAAGGGTCTGCACGGTCGCGCGACCGTTCGTCAGGCCCTCTCTCCCTTGGGAAGAGGGCTGAGGTGAGGGAGAAGTAGGTGGGCGAGTTGCCGATTGCATGACTGGTTTCAAAATTCCGCCCACGCGCGGAAGGACACGAACATGTCGTCCTGCAGCGTGGGGTTGGCGTTGATGAGCGGAAAGCTCACATCGACGGAGCCGTTGAGATGGCCGAAGAGCTTCATGCGGCTGCCGAAACCCCAACTGGCGAGATCGTGCTGCACGACTTCGTCGGGCAGGGGATCATTGATCGCGAGCCTGCCGCCTTCGAGAAAGGCATACACGCGCCACTCGTGCGGCTGCCCGTCTTCGTCAGCGTCCTGTTTTTTCTTGCGCCCGAGGATCGGCGGGCTGCGCAGCTCGACGGTGCCGAAGACCGCGTTGTCGCCGAGCATCTCGGACTCGAGATAGCCGCGCGCCGTGGCTTGGCCGCCGCCTGCGAATTGCTCGCTGTTGATCAGCGCGTTCCCGGTCAGTTGTCCCTGCGCCTTGGCGTAGGCCTGAAATCCTGCGGGCAGTTCGTGCGTGTGCGAGGTGTCGCCGCGCAGGTACAAATAGCTGCCGTCCGCGTTGTAGCGCTTGTTGTCGAACTCCACCGGCTCGCTGCCCATGCCGCGGATGTGAAAGTTCAGCGCGAGATTCAGCTCGGTGAAGCTCTTCTTCCCAGTCCAGTTCGCCCCATAGCTCAGGGTGAAGGGCCAGTACTCGATGGGCGTGGAGAATGCATCGGCACCGATGACGACATCCTCGTCGAAGTGCTTGTAGTCCACGCCAAAGCTCAGCGAATGAAAAAATCCCGGCCTCGATGGCAGCGTGATCATCGCGCGAATGCCGGCGATCTCACCACGGCCAGCGACGGCGGCGCCGCCGAGCGTGGACACATTGCTGTCCTGCTTGGTGCCTTGGAGGATCAGGCTCAGCTTCTGCCAGGCCGGCGCCCGGAACAGATAATAGCCTGAGTAAACCAGGGCATCCTCCGTGCGCTCCGGTGCCACCTGCGCGCTGAAGCCAGCCGAATGGCCTAGCTGCCAAAGGTTGTTGTAGCTGATGGAGCCGTTCAGCCGCAGCGGTGTCGTGTTCGGGCTATAGCGGTTGTTGACCTCAATGCTGCCGTGCAGCGGAAAGGTGTCCTTCACATTGAGATCGATGTCCACCGTGCCTGGCTCCACGCCCGGCTGCAGCACCGGTGTGATGCGACGGTCCGCGAGCCCGTTCAGCGCGATGATGTCGCGCGTGACCTCATTGAAGTTCGGCACCACGCCCGGCGCGAGGGATGGCGCGCGCCTGCGGATCTCATCCGGTAGAAAATAGCGCGCGCCATTCACACGCAGCCTCCCGACTTTGTTCTCCACCACGTTCAGCACGATCACGCCACGGCGCGGCCGCTGCTGCGGCACCTCGACCGTCACGGTTTGATAGCCCTTGTCGCGATACGCTTTCTCCAGCGCCGCGCGCGCCTGCTCGACATCGCCCGTGGTGCGCATCGGGCCCAGAAAAGGGTACACAGCCCTCTCGACCTCGATCGACGGCAGCACCTGCGTTCCCATGACGCGATACTCGCGGATGTACAGCGTGGGCTGCGGCGCACCTTCGGCCGCAGCAGTCTCCTGGCCGTTCAGCACCGTCGTCATCCACGCCAGCAAACACAGATTCACCAGCGCAGCCGTGCGTCCGATGATTGAAAAGGCGTGATTTGCAGGAACGAGTCGCATCTGGAAGAGCAGCGGGAGAAACAGCGATGCTTATCTCTCGATTCCAGAGCGAGCCTCAACATGACGAATGCGACAATAACGTCACACGCGGGCGACGGAGAGTGGGCGGAGCCGGAAGCGCGAAGAGCTGCGGCCCTGCGGCGGCAGTCAGCACCGGCCACGATCCGTGACGCCGAAGGGCTCGTGATTTGTGGCGGGGCGAAAGTTTCAGCCGGGAGGCTGTGCGCTGAGGCGTGGCCGTGATTCGGCGGGAAAGATCCCTCATTTTCAGCGGGTGGCGGGGTCACTCCGCCTCTCATCCCACGCGCGCCGGTGCCCGCTCACCGGATCATCATGCTCGCGGTCTGATCCAGCACTGTTTGAAACGGGTGATCATCGAGAAGGCCAAACGCGTCATTCTTCGTCAGCCTGTCGCGCGAGGTGGCAGGACTGGTGATGCCACAGAGAAAGCGGGCGATTTGTCGTGGCGCGCGCAGTGCGGCGTGGCCTTGGTCGATGAGGCTTTGGATCTGTGCGACGTGTTCGACGGTGATCGGTGGCTCGGGGGAGCGGGCGATGGCGCGTGGCTGAGACTTGTCGGTGTCGGCGGGTGCGAGGCAACTGCCGCAGTGCCCGCAGTCATCTTCCAAATCCTCGCCGAAGTAGCGAAGCAGGTGGCGCGTGAGGCAGGTCTGATCTTCGGCGAAGTCCATGACGGTGCGGAGACGCGCAGCATCCTTCCCTTCGCGGATGGCGAAGAGCTTTTGCATGCGCTCGTTTAGCGCGATGGGGTCGCGCTGCGCCGCGTCGTCGCAGAGACGGTAGCGGTGCCGCACGCCGCTGGGCCGCATGTCGATCTCGCCCAGTTCCTGCAGATACGTGAGCGCCCTCACAATGCGCTCGCGCGGCTCGCCGATGGCATCGGCCGTTTCGTTGACGACAATCGTGGTCCACTTCGTGCCGCGCTTGCCACTGCCGAAGATTTTCTTCAGGAAGGCCTGACGCTCGGGCGTGTGACCGGAGAGGACGCGCGCCTCGGGCTGGAGGAAGCGGAATTGATAGCCGGTGTACATCGCGCCGAGCGGCGTGATGATGCCTTCCAGCTCGAGATAGGTGACCACGGTCTCGAGCACGAGCGGACGGATGTCGGTTGTGCGGGAGAGGTCGTAATGGCTGATGTCGAACTCGCCGCTGCGGCGCAGCAGATGATCGAGAAGCTGACGCAAGGCTGCGGGCGTGGGGGTGTCGCCGAAAACAAAATTCTGCAGCACGATGAGGTCATCGGCGCAAGCCAGCATCTCGCAGTGCGACGGCTTCCCATCGCGCCCGGAGCGGCCGATCTCCTGCTGGTAGTTCTCCAACGTCTTCGGGAGATTGTAGTGATACACCGCGCGGATGTCCGCTTTGTCGATGCCCATGCCGAACGCGATGGTGGCGACGATGACATCGAGCGCGCCGCTCATGAAACGCTCCTGCGCCTCCGAGCGATGCTCCGCCGTCATGCCGGCGTGATAGGCTGCGGCATTGATGCCGCTCCTCTTCAAATGCGTGGCGACATGCTCGGCAGTCTGCTGGAGCGTGACGTAAACGATGGCGGGGAAGCGGCGCGACTTGCTGAGCTTCTTCGTGAGCAAATCGAGTCGCTTGCTCGCTGAGACGGAGGTCACATGGACCGCGAGGTTCGCGCGATGAAACGGCGTCAGCGTGCAGTCATCGGGCGCAATGCCGAACGCCTTTTCGATGTCGCGCGCAACGTCTGGAGTCGCTGTCGCTGTGAGTGCCAGCACCGGATGCAGCTTCAATTTTCGCGCAACCGCCGCGAGGCGGAGATACTCGGGCCGGAAGTTGTGCCCCCACTCGGAGATGCAGTGGGATTCATCAATGGCCAGCAGCGCGATCTTCGTGCGGCTCAGCCGCTCCATGAATGACTCGTTCAACAACCGCTCCGGCGCGATGTAAAGCAGCCGCAGCTTTCCCTCGCGCATGTCGGCGAACACAGCCTGCACCTCATCCGCCGACAAAGTCGAATCCAGCCGCGCTGCCGAAATGCCACGAGCCCGCAGTGCCTCGACCTGATCCTTCATCAGCGCGATGAGCGGGGAGATCACGAGCGTGAGGCCATCCATGAGCAACGCCGGAAGCTGATAGCAA
>JANOBO010000102.1:0-12380 GCA_031411695.1 Verrucomicrobiaceae bacterium | reverse complement strand
TGCCCACCAGCGCATACAGCGGCTACTATTGGACGAGCATCGCAGGTGGCGGCAACAGCGGCGTGCCCAGCGGCATTGCGGCCGGAAACTGGATGCGCATCATCCGCAAAGGCAACAGCCTCACCAGCTATCGCGCGCCCGACTCCGGCGGCAACCCGGGAACCTGGATCCAAATCGGACAGCCGCAGACCATTATCATGACCACGCCCGTGTGGGTCGGCTTTTTCGTCAACAACGCCAGCGGCGCGACCGGCACGCTCAACACCTGCACCTTCACCGGCCTCAGCATCACCGCGCTCAACAAAGCACCCGTCATCGCCGCTAATGCCTCCGGCAACATCACACCCGTCGCTCTCGATGGCACCATCACCGACGACAACCTGCCCGCCGCTTTCACGAGCACCTGGTCACAGCGCAACGGCCCGAGCACGATCAGCTTCGGCAACGCATCGCTCATCGACACCACCGCCGCCTTCACGACCGATGCCGGTATCTACGGCCTGCGCCTCACTGCCGACGACACCAGCACCGTGAGCTTTTTCGATCTGAACTTCACCGGCTACCTCACACCGTGGAGCGCGTGGCAAGGCGCGCAATTCCCCGGCGGCTCCGGCAATCCAAACGCCGCCATGCTGCTCGACCCCGACTTCGACGGCCTCCCCAATCTCCTCGAATACGCCACCGGTACCGACCCCGAGAGCAGCGCACCGAGCAACGTCGCGCAAGACACTGTGACTGTGAGCACGCAAAATTATCTCCGCCTCACCGTCACCAAGAACCCCGCCGCCAATGACGTGACCTACACCGTGCAAGCCACCAGCGATCTCACCGATGCGAATTCCTGGAGCAGCGCCGGACTCGTGATCGAAGCCAGCACAAGCGCGCAACTCCGCGTGCGCGACAACGTGGCGATGGCCGGCGGCGTGAGAAGATTCATGCGCGTGCTGGTGTCGCGGTAGCCGGCTTCAAACACTGGGCTGAATGATGCCCGGCCGGGTTTAGCGGACGGCGTCACATCTTGCCCGAGGCCTTCATCATTGCAGACACGGCGATGACGCCGCCCACGATAATGGCGACCGCGTAGATGATGAGCACCACCACGATCATCACGCCGACAAACTTCCAAAACGCGCGTTGTTCGTTCAGCGCGCGTTCGAGATCGACTAGCTGGCGAGACGCGAGCAGATCGCGGATTCGGTCGGCGTACTTCCAGAGCTTGAGCGCCGGGAAAACGTACAGCACGGCGAGAATGCCATACATCGCCGCCATCCCCACGCCAAACACCGCGCCCATCTGGCCGCCGAAGGGCGAGGCGGTTTGGTTGAGGGTGCCGGCCGCGCCCATCAGACCCATGGCGAGGCCACCCAGCAGCATCAACCCTGCACCCAGAAACATCACCACCGACATCAGTCTCACCCACGGCTTGGTTTTCTGAAGTTGGAGCAGCACGCCTTGCGTCACGCCGTCGGTCGTGGTTTCTGCGGAGCCTCCGAAGAGATTCGACTGCGGGCTGGTGTAGGGATTGTTCGTTTCCATGGATTTGTCCGGCTCTCCGGGTGGTTGGTTGTCTGGCATCTTAAAAAGACCTGCGCCCATGCCGTCCGGGCTGTGGACTGCGGATTACATCGGGAAACACCGAGGTTGTCAAAACCATTCTCTCCGGCTTCAGTGCGCGCACTGATTTCTCGCATGGCGGCAGCGGCACTCACGGACACATTGCAGGCGGTGGAACTCGCGGACGGCGTGGAGATCCGCCTGCGCATCGCGGGCCCTGCGGCGCGCAGCGTGGCGTGGCTCATCGATCTCTTCGTCCTCACCGGATGCTATATCGTGCTGGGCTTGGTGATCTCGCAGGTGTCACGCTGGACGGGCGGCGAGATCGGCCAGGGGCTGATGCTGTTGTGCATGTTCCTTCTCTCGTGGTTCTACAATGTGTTTTTTGAAGTGGGCTCGAGGGGTGCCTCGCCCGGCCAGCGCTCGATGGGCCTGAAAGTCGCCAGCGTGAGCGGCGCGCCAGTCACGCTGCCGCAGTCGATCACGCGGAACCTGCTGCGCGTGGTGGACTTCATGCCGTTCGGTTATCTGCTCGGCTTGGTGTGCTGCCTGTTCACGCGGAAGTTCCAGCGTCTCGGCGATCTCGTGGCGAACACGGTGGTCATCTATTCGGGCGACAAGAAGCCCGCGCCTTCACGGCAGAACGTCAACGCGGAGGCCATCGCGCCGACTCTCGCGCTCAGCCGCGAGGAGCAGGCTGCGCTGATGCAGTTCATCGAGCGTGCGCCGCAATGGTCGGACGCGCGGAAGATCGAGCTGTCAGACATGCTCGAGCCTTTGACCCAGGCGACCGGCATGAGCGGGCTGTCGAAGCTGGCCGGCATCACGCTGTGGCTGCAAAACAGAGGGAGAAAAGGATGAGGCCTGAATTCAACAAACCGAGGCGCGGCCCAAGATCCAGGCACCTTCCGACGCCAGGCCTCCGACCTCCATCCCGATGAACTCCTCCGAATTTGAGCAAGAGAACCTCCCGCGCTGGCAGCGTCTGGAGGGGATGCTCGATGGCGTGGAGAAAGGCCGCGTGCCTGGGGACGTGGAGGAGCTGCCGACGTTGTTTCGTCAGACATGCCACGACCTGAGCATCGCACAGCACCGCATGTACGGCCTGGGCATCGTCGGCAGGCTCAATGAGCTGGCGATCCGCGGCTATCGGGGACTCGAGCGGCGCACGGCAGGCGGATGGGAGAGCCTCTTCCGCATGATGATGGTGACGTTTCCGCAAAGGGTGCGCGCGGAGTGGCGGCTGTTTTGGTTTTGCTCGCTGGTGTTCTGGGGTCCGTTCCTCGCGCTCGCGCTGTGGACGCCACATGATCCCGAGTGGGCGATGTCTCTGCTGGGACCTTCCCAGATGGTGAGCCTCGAGAGCATGTATGGGGAGCACACGTCGCCGCATGAGTTTCTGCGCGAGGAGTACGGCTCGGACTTCATGATGTTCTGCTTCTACATCTACAACAACGTGGGCATCGATCTGCGCACGTTCGCCGGCGGGCTGCTCGGCGGGGTGGGCGCGTTGTTTGTGCTGCTTTTCAATGGCCTGCACATGGGCGCGAGCACGGGCTACATCCATCACGCGGGGAATCCCTCGACATTCTACTCCTTCACCTCCGGACATGCCGCGCCTGAGTTGATCGGCGTGGTGATCTCCGGCATGGCGGGCGTGAGATTGGGCCTGGCCTTGATCATGCCCGGGCTGCGTGACCGAAAGACATCGCTGGTGCTCGGCGGCAGGCAGGCGATGACGCTGCTCACCGGCGCGGTGGCGATGACGTCCTTCGCCGCGGTCATCGAGGGCTTCTGGTCGGCACAGCCGATGGAGCCGTGGATCAAATACACCTTTGGCGCCACGATGTGGCTCCTCACGATCGCGTATCTCACCCTGTGCGGAAGGAGGGTGCCGCATGAGGCTTGAAGATGTGACGGTGGCGCTGCGTCCGCGCGAGCCGTGGGAGGCCGTGGATCTCGGCTGCTCGATGGTGCGGCGTGACTTTGGCCAATTGATGGCGCTGTGGGCGGCGACGGTGCTGCCGGTGTGGCTGGTGATCATCGTGCTCATGCGCGACGTGCCGGCTGCATTCACGCTGGTGATCTGGTGGCTGAAGCCGCTCTACGACCGCGTGCCGCTGTTCTTCATCAGCAAGGCGGCCTTCGGCGTGCGGCCGGGATTTCGCGAGACGTGGAAGGCGTGGCCGCGGCTCTGGAGCCGGGACTTGTTTGCCGCCCTGGTGCTGCGGCGCCTCTCGATGATCCGCAGCTTTGCGCTGCCGGTGATCATGCTCGAGGGACAGAAGGGCAAGGCCATGCGCGCGCGCATCCGTGCGCTGGCCACCGATGGCGGTGGCTCCGGCGCGACGGTGACGTGGGTTTTCGTGAAGCTGGAGATCGTCGTGTGGATGGGCTTGATCGCCTTCAGCGCGGACTTCGTGCCGGAATCCATCTCGCCAAACTGGGCGGAGTGGATGCAGTTCCAAGACGCCGCGGACTTCGTGATCCAGCCTGCCTACTATTGGTGGCTGAACATCTGCTACCTCCTGGCAGTCACGCTGGTGGAGCCGTTCTATGTGGGCTCCGGATTCGGCGTTTACCTGAACTGCCGCACGCGGCTGGAGGGCTGGGATGTGGAGCTGGCATTCCGCCGTCTCGCCACCCGGCTGCGGGGCGCGCTGGCCGTCGCTGCGGCGTGCATCGTGCTGCTGCCCGTGTGCGCGGGCGCCAGCATCGGGTCTCCCGCAAAACAGCATGCGGCGCCGTCACGCGAAACCTCCGCGTTTAAACAATTCGCTTCCGAAACCCGGACATCGAAAGATCGAGTCGCCGCCACGCCGGAAACGCAGGCGGCCAACAAGGCGGCGGACGAGATCCTCAACAAGCCGGAGTTCAAGGTCCACAAGCGCACCGTGAAGCAGTGGAAATCAGACGCCGTGGAGTCGCGCCCCGATTTCGATCTGCTCAGGATTTTCGGCTACATCGCGATTTGGCTCGCAGCCGCAGCGGTCATCGCGGCCATCGTGGTCTTCCTCATGCGGAACCGCCACCTGCTGGGCCTGCCGCAGCGCATGCCGCAAATGCCCATGCGGCAGACAGGGCCGCGCGTGGTGATGGGCATGGACATCGGACGTGACAGCCTGCCTGACGACGTGGTCGCCGCCTCACGCGCGCTCTGGAAGACCGGAGGCCGGCGTGAGGCGCTGAGCCTTCTGTATCGCGGCGCGCTCTCGGAGCTCGTGGCGCGCCATCGACTGCCGATCCGCGAAAGCGACACCGAGGACGACTGCCTCGACCATGTGCGCCGCGTGGGCGAGCGACAGACGGCGGGCTACTTTTCCACCCTCACGCGCGCCTGGATCGGCGAGGCGTATGCCGGCATCACGCCGGCCGAGAGTGAGTTTGAAAGGCTGTGCGGCGCGTGGCCTTTCCTGGGCGCCGCATCGCCGTCACGGAAAGTGTCCCCGGCATCCGCGATGGCATCGCTGCTCATCATGACGTGCGTCGTCAGTTGCAGCGGACATTGGGAGGACGAGGAGAAAACACTCGGCTACAAAGGCAAGGCGCGGATCGATCCCTTCCTCGCAGCCGAAATGTTGCTGAAGGAAAACGGCCACAAGGCCGAGCGCACACCGACGCTGGGAAAGCTGCCCGACGCATCAAACGGGATCGTCTTCACCGCGGGCGAAGGCGGCGTCCCCGAAGGCCGCGCGAAGCAGCTGCTGGCGTGGGTCAGCCGCGGCGGCCATCTCGTTTACTCCCTGGCAGGCTCGATGCCGTACAACGACTGGTCGGAAGGCAGCGACTTTTTCATCAACTTCGGCACCGATGAGCGCCCGGACCCGATCCTGACCAAGCTCGGCGTGAAGGTGAACGATCACAGGCCGAAGATCGACATCAAGGGCATCAAGAAATCTTCAGCGCCCAAGCCGAAGGCACGCGCCCCGAAGAGCGGGAAGCCGGTGACGGAGAAGGACAAGGAAGCCGCGCGCATCGGGGACACCGTCGTGATGCGGCAGCTTAAATGGGGCAGCCAGACGTACGCGGTGCAGGTGTCGGACAAAATCACCTTCACAATCAGCCGGCCGCCGCGTCCGGGTGAATGGTCCACCGACGGCACGGAGCCATCCATCCTCAGCCTGCATCATGGCGCGGGCCGCGTGACGCTGCTGAATCACGCGCGGCCGCTGCGGAACAAGCATCTCGCGGACAACGACCACGCGGCGTGGCTCTTGGCGCTGGCGGGAGAAAATCAGCGCGCCAAAAAGGATGTGCGCTTCGTCGTCGGCATGACCACAGGCTTCTGGTCGCTGCTCTGGCAGAATGGCTGGAGGCCGCTCGTCGCGCTTGCGTTCTTTGTCGGGGTATGGCTGTGGGCGAATACGCGGCGCTTCGGTCCGGTGATGCCCGTCGAGCTCACCGGCACGAAGCACTTCACCGACCACATCTCCGCGCTCGGTCAGTTTTTCTTCCGGCTGCGGCGCGGCGATGTGCTGCTAAAGGCCGCCGCGGACGGAGTGCGCTCGCGCTTCAAGCAACGCTTCCCCCAGCTCGCGGCCGGCGGCGATGAAGTCGTCATCCCGCGCCTCGCCGAGCAGAGCGGCCTCACGCCTGAGCGCGTGCAGGCGGCCCTGGCCGCGCATCCGCCCGGGCAAAATCATCAGCTCGTGAGACTCCTGCACGATCTGCAACTCCTCAGAAAATCCATCCCATGAACGAAACGCACAACGATCCCGCCCCGCCGTCTCCACCCTATGAAGACGCGTTGCCGCCACCGGAACCCACAGTGCAGTTGCCGCGCTCCACGCAGATTTTTCAGCAGATTCGTGACGCGGTGGCGCAGGTGTTCATCGGCCAGGACGAGGTGATCCATCAAGTGCTCGCCGCGCTGCTCGCTGGGGGTCACGTTTTGCTCGAAGGCAAGCCGGGCCTCGGCAAGACGCATCTCGTGCTCGCCCTCTCGCGCACGTTTGGCGGATCGTTCCGACGCATTCAGTTCACACCCGATCTGATGCCGACGGACGTGACGGGCCACACGCTTTTCGACCTGGCCAGCCAGACGTTTCGCGTGCGGCGCGGGCCGGTCTTCGCGCAGCTTTTGCTCGCCGATGAGATCAATCGCGCGCCGGCGAAGACTCAGTCCGCATTGCTCGAGGTCATGCAGGAGGCGCAGGTCACCATCGATGGGGAGACGCACGTGCTCACGCCGCCTTTTATGACCTTCGCCACGCAAAATCCCATCGAGCACGACGGCACTTATCCGCTGCCCGAGGCGCAGCTCGACCGCTTTTTGCTGAAGGTGCTGATCGATTACCCGCCGGCGGAACATGAGGCATGGATCGTGAAAGCCGTGGCGTCCGCTGCGGCGGGTCGTGGGCTGTCCCCTGCAGCCGTGGGGCAGATCTGCAATCCGGAGGACATCATCGCCGCGCAAAATGAAGCGGCCGCCGTGGAGGCAGTGGATGCCGTCGTGCATTACGCGGTGAACCTCACGCGCGCGACGCGCGTGAACGGCGCGATCTCCCTCGGCGCGGGCACGCGCGGCGCCATCAGCCTCGTGCGCACCGCAAAGGCGTACGCGCTGCTCGAAGGGCGCACGTTCATCACACCCGGAGATGTGAAACGCGCCGCGCTGCCCGTGCTGCGCCACCGCGTGCAGCTCGCGCCGGAGGTGGCGATCAGCGGGCAGTCCGTGGACCAGGTGCTGGAGTCCGTGATCCGCTCGGTGGAGGCGCCGAGGAGCTGAGTCGTGCGCTTTTCAAATTGAGATCGTAAACGCATGCGTCCCACCGCACGATTCCTGAACCTCGCCGGAGGCTTCACGCTGCTCGGGATCATCGCGTCCATCTGGCCCGATCTGAGCCCTGCCTGGATCGTCACCGGCATCGCCCTCTTGGCGCTCGCGGTCATTGACTTCACGCTGGTTCCCGGCAAAAAAGCGGTCACCGCCACGCGCTCCGCTCCGGCGCGTTTTGCCCTCGGCATCCCAGGTCCGGTCACGTTGTCGATCCAGCATGATCTCAAACGCGCGGTGACCGTGAAGCTGCACGACGGACTCCCGCCGTGGTCGGAGGCCATCGGTCTTCCTTGGCACGGCGTGCTGCCGCAGGGAGAGATCACGCACGTCACCTATGACCTGCATTTCACCCGGCGTGGCGCGCAGACTTTTTCGCCCGCGCACCTTCTCGCGACATCGCGTCTCGGTTTATGGGAGCGTCTGCTGCGCATCGGCGGCGCGAGCGAGACGCGGTGCTATCCGAACTACGAGCCGGTGGTCCGCTTTGCCTTGCTGGCCACCGCGAATCGCGAGGAGCAGATGGGCATCGTGCGGAAACGCAGGTCGGGCGCAGCGCTGGACTTTCATCAACTGCGTGACTACAAGGACGGCGATGTGCTCTCGCGCGTGGATTGGAAGGCCACGTCGCGAAGGCAGACCCTCATCAGCCGCGACTACGAGGACCAGAAGAACCAGTCCATCATCCTCGTGCCCGACTGCGGACGCCGGATGCGCGCGATGGATGGGGAACTCAGTCAGTTTGACCACTGCCTGAATGCGATGCTGCTCATCGCCTTCATCGCGCTGCGCCAAGGCGATGAGGTGGGCGTCATCGGCTTCGGCGGCGTGCAGCGCTGGCTGAAACCCGTGAAGGGCGCGGCCTCCATGCCGAAGCTGCTGAACCACCTCTACGACTACGAGACGACCAGCGAGCCGAGCGACTTCATCGAGGCGGCCGAGCGCGTGATGGCGCGGCAGAAGCGGCGTGCGATGATCATCTTCCTGACCAACCTGCGCACGGAGGACTCCGGCCACCTGCTCAAGGCCGCGCGCCTGATGCAGCGCAGGCACCTGACCATCGTGGCCACCTTGCGCGAGGCCGAGATGGAGCAGCGCGCAAACGCCGGGGTGCATGGGCTGCACGACGCGCTGGCGTACGGCGCGCTGTGTTCTTACTTCGAGCAGCGTGAGCGCCTGCTGGAAAGCTTGCGCGCCAACCGCGTCATGACCATTGATGAGACGGCGCAAAATTTACCCGTGGCGCTGGCGAACCGTTACCTCGACATTAAGGGCTCCGGTGTTGTGTGATCACGCCCCCCGTGCAGCGGGAACAGGGAGCCGGGGCACGCGGCAGAAAAAAGTGCTCTTCGTCGCTGCTAGAGGCCCCTTTTCAAAAGAGGCGCACCCTCATGCCACCGGACAGCTCAGCCAGAAGGTGGTGGTGTTATTCTCCGAGCCAGCTCCGAGCTGCAGGTTCATCTGGTGCGCCAGCATGGCGGCGATGGTGAGACCGAGGCCGAGGTGGTTGCTGTTCTTCGTACCGGTGAAAGGACGGAAGATTTCCTGAAGCTTGTCCGGCGCGATTTGTGATCCCGTGTTGCTCACGAGGATGTCAACGCGCCGCTGCTCCGCAGGCGTGATGACGCCTGGACCGCAAATCTTCACGAGCGCGCGACCGTTCCCTTTTTGCGCGGCTTCGGCGGCGTTCTTGACCAGCTCGACCATGATGTCCTTGAACTTGGACGGATCGACGAGGATCGACGGAAGGCATGGCTGAACTTCGACCTCAAACTGCACACCCGCCTTCGTGAACGGCTCGCGGATCGATCCATCGATCGCGCTGAGATAATCGCCCGCATTGATAGGCTGGAGGCTCACTTTTGCGCAACCTCCTGCTGAGCGGATGCGCTCGCTGAGACTGGACACATTCACCGAGGCCTCGCGGATGTGCTGCACGTTCTCCATCACCCCAGGATCGAGGTCTTCATTCATCAACACCAGGCTGCTGAATCCTTGGATGACGGCCAGGAGGTTGTTGAGCTTATGAGTCAGGCCGCGCAGGAGTTCAGGGTGATAGCCCTCGCTGCTTTCAGGGCCGAGATTGAGATTGGTGGGGAAGGCAAATTGCATGATGTGAATGACGAGATATCAGGCGCGCGGTGCGCCGAACATAGTGACCCGTGCTTGAAATAAAAGCCAAATCTCCCTCCCGCCGAAAACCCATCCGAGAGAAAGGCCGCGCAAATTTCCGGCTGCGATTTCTGGCGCCCTGCGGTGCTCGCCCGAATGAAAAATCCGGTGAGAGGCATGCCCTCACCGGACTCATCAAGACACCGAACGGTGGCTCAAGGCCTGCGCGGCGGGCCTTTGGGCCCAGGGCCGACAACCTTGCCAGGGCAGCGAAGCAAAACGCCACCACGGCCACGGAAATTGTGCGCGGCGTGCGCGCGCTCGACACCACAGAATCGCGCGGCTGGCACGACTGGGCGGGGCGGCACCGGAGCCGGTGGCCTCGGTGCGGGAGCTGGCACCGGAACGGGAACGACCACCAAGGGTGGCGCAGGGACTGGTTTCTTCGGCGGCGGCGCGGCGAAGCTGAACAATGAAGAGCCAAAACAAACGGCCACCAGCAATGGAATCAAACGTGTTTTCATATTGATAATCGGGTTCACGGGCATCATGGACGACTTCGTTCCGTTGGTCATTCAATTATTTACAGATAGCATGCCGCGTCTCGTCCGTGTCGCAGCACAAAAAAAATCGTTCGGCCGACTGTCATCGGTCGTCCCCGTTTCCACGCGATGGCGGCAATGTCGTCGGGGACGGAAGGCTCCGCGGCCACTGAGATGGAATTGTTTTGTGCCGTGGGAATGGAATGCCTTGCCAAAATTCCGTTCTCTGTTCTCGTTGTGAATAACACGATCATCTTGAAAATCCCCCGCGAATTTCTCGATCAACGAAGAACCCTCCAACAAGACGGGGGGTCAGTGGACGCCCCGGACATCATTCACCGGCTGCCACCCCACCTCTAACATGGATCGCGACGACCACCCCTCCGCTGTTGCTCCCACATTATCCTCCTTTGAACCTGATTCCCCGGTCATGCCTGTGGCCCGAAGCGCCAGCCGCCGCACGCGGAAGGCGAGATCCCCAGAGCCGAGTGGCGCCGCTGCGGTGGCTGTGAAAACTTTTGTGCTCGACACCAATGTGCTCCTTCACGATCCGGCATGCGTGGGGCGCTTTGCCGAGCATCACGTCTGCATTCCAGTCGATGTGCTCAGCGAGCTGGATCGCTTCAAGAACGAGATGACCGAGCGCGGCGCGAATGCGCGCGAGGTACATCGGTCTCTGATGCAGCTCTTCTCCGTCGCGGGATCGTCGGTGACGGAGGGCGTGCCCACTGCGGGCGGAGGCACGGTGCGCGTTGTCATTTATGATCCCGATCAGGCACGGCGGGTGCCGGGACTTCAGCAGTTCATGCGCATCTTCCCCGCGCTGGAAAAAACGGACCACCGCATCCTGGCCTGCACGCTGTGGCTGAGGGAGCAGGCCAAGGGGCCCGTGGTTTTGGTGAGCAAGGACTTGAACATGCAGCTCAAGGCCCGCGCGGTTTCGATCGATTGCGAGGATTACCTGCACGACAAGGTGGAGCCACGTGAGGTGGCGAACTATGACATCGCGCGCATCTCCATATCGCCTCACGAACTGCAGCGCTACGCCAGCTCCGGCCGCCTCACCCTTAGCGCGGACCGCATCCGCCATCTCGCGACCAATGAGTACGTCCTGTTTGTCGCCGGTGAGAAGGCCACGATGCCCGCGCGATTGAATGCCGCGGGCGAGTTCATCCGGCTCCGGGTGCCTGAGTGCATCCGGCTGATGAGCGGGCGCTCGATCAAGCCCATGAACCTCGGACAGCAATGTCTGCTCGACGCGCTGCTCGATCCCGAGATCTCTCTCGTCACCTGCTACGGTCAGGCCGGCACGGGGAAGACGCTGCTGGCGGTGGCGGCGGCGCTTCATCAGGTGCTTGCGCGCGGTTATGCGGGGCTCACCGTCAGCAGGCCCATCGTCGCGATGGGCCAGACGGTCGGCTTCCTTCCCGGCACCCTTCAAGATAAGATGCGCCCGTGGCTCCAGCCCATTTACGATGCATTGGATCTCCTGCTCAGGCCAGTGGATGACAAGCAAGGGCCGGCGAGGAAGAAGAATCGTTTTCAAGCCGATTCCCCCGCCTCGGCCAGCGCACCAGCCACTCCCTACGATTCGCTCATCCAGCAGGGCATCGTCGAGATCGAGGCGCTGTGCTACATCCGTGGCCGCTCCATTCCCGACCGCTTTTTCATTCTCGATGAAGCGCAGCAACTCACTCCTCTCGAGGCGAAGACTGTCGTGACCCGCATGTCCCGCGGATCGAAACTCGTGCTCGTCGGCGATCCCGGCCAGATCGACAATCCGTACGTGGACAGCCGCAGCAACGGTCTCGTTTATGCCCGGCAGCGGATGAGGGGCCAGCCCTTTGCCGCGCACATCCCGCTCGTCAAAGGGGAGCGGAGCCCGCTGGCCGAGGCTGGCGCCCGGCTCCTGTGAACGGCCGGCTTCATTGCGACCCCGGCGGCCGAGCGGAGAGTGCGTTGTCACACCAGCGCCCGATGCCACGCAAAAAAGAAAATTAAAATCTGAAACTGTCCACCGACCCCTTCGTTAATCCAATCCACGCGCATCACCGGCAATGCCCGGTGAGGCGCTTTCAAAATAAAAAAAGAAACACACACTGACCTATGAAACCGATCATCACACTCTTCGCCGTCGCCAGCCTCGCCTCGATCAGCTTTGGCGCCGACGAAGCCAAACCCGCCGCCGAAGCAAAGGCCAAGCCTGATATGGAGGCGGTCTTCAAGAAGAAGGACGCCAACGCCGATGGCAAGGTGAGCAAGGAAGAATTCCTCAAAGGGTCCAAGGACGCCGCGAAGTCCGAGACCCAGTTCACCAACAAGGACAAGGACAAGGACGGCAACCTGACCCTTGAAGAATTCAAGGCAGGTGGCGGCAAGAAGAAGAAGGCGGAGAA
>JANOBO010000101.1:0-15091 GCA_031411695.1 Verrucomicrobiaceae bacterium | reverse complement strand
CGGGTGCGGGCTCTTTTTTCTCGGGCTTGGCGGCACTCTCTTCGGCGGCCTTGCCTTGCGTCTTCCACCATGCGTCGATGGCGGGGATGTCGAGCAGGAGAAACTTGCGGTCGATGTTCTGCTCGAGGCTGAGCTGCGCCTCCTTTGCCACGTCGAGCACGGCGTCTTCCTTGACGCACTTGATGAGGGACTCGCTCACCTCAGGTGTGCGGCGGCCGCCCAGGAGCCAGGCGGCGCGCAGCCGCACCTGCCACTCCTGCTTGGCATCGTTCAGCAGGGTGATGAGCTGCTCGGTCTTCAAGTCGGCCTCGTCGCGGATGCCGGCGTCCTTGAACATCTCGTTCACCGGGATGCGGAAGCCGGGGTCGATGCGGATGGTGAAGCGCAGGTGATAATAGATGCGCTGGATCTCGGCAAAGGCGGCATCGCGCAGATTCGCGTGTTCGGGATCGGTGAGGCGTTTGATGAGCAGGTCGAGCATCTTGCGGTTCCCGGTGGCGATGGCCTCATCGGCCCAGGCGGTGAGGCGGTTCCTCTCCTTCAGCAGCACGAGTTCCTGATTCGTGACGCTGGTGACGGGGACGACGGATGCTACCTCGGCATCGGACTTGCCATCGGTGGCGAGCGTCGGCGGGACGTCGGCGATCTTCGGCGCAGGTGCGGCGGTGCTCGCGGCGGCGGCCATGCGCTCGCTCAGTTCGCGCAATCTTCCATCAATCGTGGAGGAGGCGTCGCGCAGGGCATCGATCTGCTTTTGCAACTCGGCGACCTTCGCAGTGGTGGCGGCGATCTCATTCCGCGTGTCTGGCGGAATGTCGATTTGCAGCGCAGCGGGGACAGGCGGCGCGGCGGCGGGCCGGACGCTCTGCGTGGCGGTGAGGTGCGGCTGGATTTTCTTCTCGTAGAAGCTGTAGATGCCGGCCAGCAACGCGGCGAACAAGAGCAGCACGACGACGAACAAGACGCCGAACAACTGCAGCGCGTGCGATGAGCGGCGGAGATTAGAAGGACGCGTGGGCGCGGGCGTGCTGGCGGCGACGACGGGGCGTATGCCGAGCTGGGTGGCCTTCGCGTCATCGGCGGCCAGCAGGGGCTTGCGCGGAACGTATTTGCCGGCGGGTTTCGCAGGCGCCGGATCAGCGGGGGCGTCCGCATCGGACGGGCTGCTCGACATCCACGGAGGGTCAGCGGAACCGTTGCCGGAGGGGTTGCTGTTGGACGGATTCGGGGCGGACATTTGCGGGCGACTAATAGGCTGGTTGATCCGGGTTGCGAGAGGAAAGAAACGACGGCAGAATGAACAGCGCGCGCCGCGCGACATCCATACTCGAATGAGCGATCCAGCCAACGCCAACCCAGCCACAGTGCAGCCGGCGCATATCATGGCCCGGCCTGCGGGAGGTGCCGCCACCTGGATCAAATGGGTGCCCGTGGGCTGCGGTGCGCTGGCGTTGATGATGCTGTTTTTCATCTGGCCCTACCAACACTGGTACTATGACGGGCGCAGCAGTGTGATGTGGGGCTGGTTTCGCACCGTGGGGGAGAGCTTCAACGGCGAGTGGATGTTTTGCTATGTGGTGCCGTTGATCGTGGGAATTCTGATCCATCTCCGCCGTGAAGAGCTGCGCAAACTGCCGCTGCATGGCGAATGGGCTGGCGCGGCGATCTCGGCTGTGGGCCTGTTTTTCTACTGGGTGGGGTACAAGGCGGACACCGGCTACGCGGGCTTCATCGCCGCGCAGATTCTGATCGCAGGTCTCGTCGTGCTGCTCGGCGGCTGGCGCTGGATGCGCGCGCTGTTTTTCCCGTGGCTCTTCCTCGCCTTCATGTGGCCGATGTTTCCCATCGAGGAGCGCGTGGTGATGAAGCTGCGCCTGATGACGGCCGGCTTCTCGGGCGAACTCCTGCACCTCATCGGCATCGATGTGGTGCGCGAAGGCACAGCGCTGAGCAGCGCCGCAGACGCTGCGCGGGGATTTCGGCAGGGAGATGTGTTCAGGCTGGATGTCGAGGAGCCATGCAGCGGGGTGCGCTCCCTTTACTCGCTGCTGATGGTGAGCGCGCTCTACGGCTACCTCTCGCTGAAGCGCACGGGGCCGCGGCTTGTGCTGTTCGCCAGCGCCATCCCGCTGGCGGTGATGGGCAATGTCGTGCGCATGGTGCTGCTGGCCATCGGCTCGATGTGGTTCGGCACGGAGTTCGCTGTCGGGCGTAATCTCGGCGAAGGCCACCAGGAGATGAGCGTATATCACTCGCTGGCGGGATACGCTGTCTTTGCCGTGGCGCTGGCGGGCATGTTTGGGCTTTGCAGCCTGCTGGAGAAAAGCCACTGGAAGACCTTGAAGAATCTCAAGAAACGCGTGGCGAAAAATCAGTCGCCTGTGACGGGCGGCGTGGAAACTCCGCAGCGCATCGTGGTCATGTCAGTGGTGAGCCTTGTCCTCGCCGTCGCGGGCATGGGCCTGTGCGCGGCGACGAATGTGAATCCCACGGTGGCCGCTCCAGGCGTGGAGATGCGGCTGCCGCTCCAGGTGGGGAACTACCAGGGCATCTCACAGGACATGACCGCCATCGAGCGGAACATCTTGGATCCCGGCGTGGACCTGGTGCGGAATCAATACCTCTCCAGTGACCATCGGATGGTCGTGGCGACCGTGATTCAAAGCGGCCTGGGCAAACGCACGCTGCACCGCCCGGAGGTGTGCCTTCCGGGACAAGGCTGGAGCATCACCGACCGCTCACCTGTGCCCATCAAGCTGGCTGACGGGCGCACCATCGAGGCGACGCTGCTGCGCATGTTTCGCGACTTTGAGCCAGCCCCCGGACAACGCCGCCGGATGCGCGCGCTGAATGTTTACTGGTACATCGGCTCGGACGGCACGACGAGCGCGGACTACTACGACCACATCCGCATCAGCTACCTCGACGGCGTTTTAAAAAACCTCACCCATCGGTGGGCGATGGCGTCGTTCTTCGTTCCCCTTCCCGATTCTGAAATCGGCGCGATGGATCCCATGCTCGAGGTGGCGGCACTCGAGGAACTGCGCGAGTTCAGCGGCAGGATCTCCGCTGACTTCATGAAGCCCAGCGGCAAATAAAACCGGCCGGCACTGCGTGGACGCCCTTTTCGACCGGCTCATTTTTTTCCCCGACCCCGTCTCCCGCTGCGGCGCTTGGAACATGGCGCTGGACCAGGCTCTGCTGGAACTCACGCCGCTGCCGGTGCTGCGCGTGTACTCGTGGACGGAGCCATCGGTGACAATCGGCTATGCGCAAAAGCTTGAGAGCCTGCAGCCATCTCTCCCCGAAGGATGGCCGGTCACACGGCGCTGGACTGGCGGAGGCGTGGTGTATCACGACGCGGACCACACCTATTCCGTCATCGTCCCCGCGAGCTCGCCGTGGGCGCTGACGCGGCCTGTCGAGAGCTATCAGCTCCTCCACCGCTCGCTTGCAGAGGCGCTCGTGCGCGTGGGCTTCAGCGGTTGTCGTCTGGCCGTCGCCGATGATGTCATCGACAAGCCCTTTTGTTTCGAGGCACCCGCCGTGCATGACATCGTGAGAGGCGCGGAGAAAATCGCTGGTGCAGGCCAGCGGAGATCGCGCATCGGCTTTCTCCATCAAGGCAGCGTGCAGGGCGTGATGGTGGATGATGATTTTTGGCGAAGCTGGAGCGCAAGCCTTGCCGCTAAAGTCAGCGAACACAGCGACTTGACCGAGGCGGTGGAAACACGAGCGCGCGAGCTGGCAACGAGACGCTACGGCGCGGAGTCATGGCTGCTGGAGCGCGAGGATACGCCGGAGGATGGCCAACATTGAACTCAGCGAGCTGCCAGGAATTGGGCCCAAGTGCGGAGGCGCAAAGGCTGACGCGGATCTTTGTTTACGGCACGCTAAAGCGCGGGCAGCCCAATCACGGCCATCTGCGCGGGCAGCGATTCGTGAGTGTTGCCTCCACACGGCAGGAGTATCGCCTCCACGATCTCGGCGGTTACCCTGGCATGGTGCGCGCGGAGCAACATGGCGTTTCAGTCGAAGGCGAAGTGTGGGATGTGGACGATGCGTGCCTGCATGATCTCGATGTGCTCGAAGACATCGCCGGCGGAGAATACGAGCGCACGCACATCACGCTGCTCGCGCCGTTCGACGACGGCTCCGTCGAAGGCTACGTGTGCCTTCGCGGCGTGGACGGGCTGCCCGATGCGGGCAATATCTGGTAAGGCGTTGGCGAGTCCGTCCGGGCTCGCCTACTTCACGACGGGCTTCGCAGCGGCTTTCCAGGCGTTGAGCCCACCGGCGAGGACGTAAATTTCCTTGAAGCCCAGCTCTCCCATCATCGCGGCGGTCTGCCGTGAGCGCTCGCCGAGCGCGCAATAAACCAAGTGCGGCTTTTCGCGCGGCATCGTGGCGAGATGCTCGCGCAGGCCGGCGCGAAAAAAGTTCGTCAATTGCGCGCCGGAGATGTGCCCCTCGGCGCCCCACTCGGTTTCGACCCGCATGTCGAGCAGGACCAAAGCGGGCTTCGTTTTGATCAACGCCTCGGCCTCGTCCGGAGAAACTTCACGGCACGCTGCCGGAAGTTTGGTGTCAGGCGGCGAGGTGATGGCACGGACGGACGACGACTCGCGAGAGCAAGCGGCAACGCCAAGGCTGACCACGAGACAAAGCGCCACCGCAGTTCTCACGCGACGGCCTCCTGCTCGTCTCCGACACCGGGACGCATCGCCTCAAGGTACAAGTCTTCGAGATTCGCGAGCTGTTGCTCCGCGCCGAACTTCTCGCGCGCGGACTGAGCGGCGTTCCGCGACATCTGCGCGTAGAGCGCGGGATTGTGCGCCAGCCTGATGATCGCGTTGTTCAGCGCGGCCGCGTCACGCTCCGGCACGAGAAAGCCGTCGTGCCCATCCGTGACAGCCTCGGGGATTCCGCCATGTTTTGTGGCGATGACGGGCAGGCCTGCGGCCATCGCCTCAAGCATCGAGTTCGGCACGCCCTCCTGGTCGTTGTCCGGCGTCTGCTCGCTTGGATGCAAAAACAAATGCGCCTGACGCATCTCGCGCCCGAGGTCCTCCTGCGACAACCAGCCGCGCAGCTCGACGTGACGGTTGAGTGACTTCTCGTCCACGAACTTCCGGATCTGCTCCGTCATCGGCCCTTCGCCACAAACGATGTACTTCGCGCCGGGCAGCAGCGTGATCACGCTGTCCATCGCGTCGAGCGCGGTGAGGATGCCTTTTTTCGGAATGAGCCTGCACGCCTGAAGAAAGCGCCAGTGACCATCAGCCGGAGCCTCGCGCGCAGCAGGCTCGAGGTGCTCCATCGGAATCGGCGTGCGGTTCAGGCGGAGCTTCTCCGGCGGACAGCCGAGATCGGCCAGCCGTTGCAGCAAAGACTCGCTGCGCGCCAGCACCAGCCGCGCCTGGGCGAAGACCCATCGCAGCTTCTTGAGGTAGTCCTTCTCCTCCAGATGCTTCGCCACATCCACGCCGTGAAACGACACGATCCACGGACCGCCCCACTCGTGCAGCATCGGCAGGAAGCCCACGGCCTTGTGACCATAATAGACGTGCACGAGGTCTGGCCGGTCCTGCTCGAGGAGATCGACGAGATCCCACGGATGGCACGGGCCGATGAGCTTGTTGATCGCGCGCGGCGGCGGCCACTTCTTGATCACGTGCTTGTACCAAAACCGGAGGAGAAAATTTCCCTTCGGCCGATGGTGCTGCTTTTTCAGCAGGCGGACCGGGCTGAAGGGAAACTGCGCCTCGTTCTCCAGCCATTGCGCGTAAACCGTGGTGCGCACACGCCGCAGCCCCGTGATCTGGCGGTAGATGCTCTGCATCTCCGGTTTCAAATAAGTGCCGCACAGGCTGACCACATGCGGGAGAGAATCAGCGGACGATGTGTCTGGATCAGGCATGGCGTGCGACGGCTTCGAAATAGATTTCTTCGAGCCTAGCAATCTGAGCTGTGGATTCAAAGCTTTCTCTGATGTCCTCTGCGGCGGCACGGCCCATCTGTGACCGCAGGCCTGCCTCGCTGGTCATGCGCTGCATCGCATCATGCAGCCCGTCCCGGTCTCGCTCGGCAACGAGGATGCCCGTCACACCGTCACGCACGGCCTCGGGAATGCCGCCGTGGCGCGTCGCGATGACGGGCAGCCCGGTCGCCATCGCCTCGAGCATGGAGTTCGGGATGCCCTCCTGACTGTTATCGGAAGTGAGCCTGCTGGGATGAATGAAGATGTGCGCCTGGTGGTAGAGCCGGCACAAGTCATCGCCCTTGAGAAAACCGGTGAAGATGACCTGACGGGTGAGACCGAGATCATCGCGCAATTTCTCCAGCACGCCGAGCAGCGGCCCCTCGCCCGCGATGGTGAACCTCGCCTGCGGATTGCCTTTTGCGAAGCGTGCGAAGGCGTGGATCGCATCGTCGAGCCCCTTCTTCTCGATCAGGCGGCAGGCCTGCACGAAATGAAAAGGTGCCTGGCCCGGCTGGCCCGCGCCAGTGTCTTCCCGCTCGATGAAAGGGAACTGATCCAGCGGAATGCCAGTGCGATTGATGCGCAGTTTTTCCTTCGGACACCCGAGCGCGAGCAATCGCTCCTGCAATGAAAACGAGCGCGCCAGCACCAGCGTCGTGGTCTGCAACAGCTCGCGCAGCCGGACTTCATACGCGGGGTCGTGCTCGCGCGTCTGCACGTCCATGCCGTGAAACGAAACGATGCTCGGGCGTGGCCATCGTTTCAGGAAAGGCAGCAGATGCACGCCCGTATGCCCGAAGTAAACGTGCATCACATCCGCCTGCCGGCGCTCCAGCAAACTGGCCAGCACACCGTATTCACCTCGATAAACGATCGGCGGCTCGCGCCGGATGTACTTCAGCCAGAAGCGGCGGAGGAAATGGCTGCGCGGCTTTTGCGTGATCTCCACGCCGCCCGGCGGCATCGGGAAAACGTCCTCGCACTGTCGCTCCCGCGTGATGACGAATGTCTCCCAGCGTCGCAGGCCCGTGATCTGCCGGTAGATGTGGAGCATCTCCGGTTTGAGAAAAGTGTTGCAGTAGCTGGCGACGACGGGCTTCGAGTTCAAGGCAATGTGCCGCCCCGCTACAACGATTCCGCGCGAGGCGCAAGCGCTGCGGGCGAGCCCGTCGCGGCTACGCGATCAATTCGTGGATCACCTTTGCGTGGTTCACACCGGTGAGCTTGCCGTCGAGTCCCTGCGTCTTGAAGCTGAAGCGGTTAAAGTCGAAGCCGAGCAGCTTCAGGACGGTGGCGTGGAAGTCGCTGATGTGGATCGGGTCCTTCACGATGTTGTAGCTGAAGTCGTCGGTCTCGCCGTAGATCGCGCCACCCTTGGCTCCGCCGCCGGCCATCCACATCGAGAAGCAGCGCGGATGATGGTCCCGGCCGTAGTTCTCTTTTGTCAGGCCGCCCTGCGAGTAGATGGTGCGGCCAAACTCACCGCCCCAGATGATCAGCGTGTCGTCAAACATGCCACGCTGTTTTAAATCCTCGATCAACGCCGCGCACGGCTGGTCCACATCCTTGCATTGCGATGGCATCCGGCCGCCGACGTTCGAGTGATGGTCCCAGTTGTTGTGGTAGATCTGCACGAAGCGCACGCCGCGCTCGACCAGTCTGCGCGCCATGAGCACGCTGTTGGCAAAGGAGCCGGGCTTCTTCGCCTCATCGCCGTACAGCTTGTAGGTGCTCGTGGGTTCCTTCGTGAGATCCGTCAGTTCCGGCACGCTGGCCTGCATGCGGAAGGCCATCTCATACTGCTGGATGCGCGTGAGCGTCTCAGGATCGCCGACGGTCTTGTAGTTGATCTCGTTCAGCGCGTTCAGCCCCTCGATCGTGCGTTTGCGCACGCTGTCCGGCACGCCGGGCGGGTTGTTGATGTACAAAATCGGATCGCCGCTGCTGCGGAACGAAACGCCCGCGTGCTCGCCGGGAAGGAAACCGCTGCTCCATAGACGCGCGGAGATGGACTGCTCCTGCTCGCGGTTCGTCGGCGTGGCGACGAGGACGACGAACGTCGGCAGGTTTTCGTTCGCCGAGCCCAGGCCATACGATGCCCACGAACCGAGACATGGGCGGCCCGTGACTTGGTTTCCCGTCTGCATCGCGCAGATCGCGGGCTCGTGATTGATTGCCTCCGTGTGCAGGGAGCGCATCCAGCAAATGTCATCGGCTTGTCTCGCAAGGTTTGGGAGAAGCTCCGTGTTCATCCAAAGGCCGCACTGGCCGGCCTGCGAAAATTTGAACTTCGACGGGGCGATGGGAAATCGCGCCTGACCGCTGGTCATCGTGGTCAGCCGCTGGCCGTTGCGGATCGATTCTGGCAGGTCCTTGTCGTACCACTTCTCCATCACCGGCTTGTGGTCGAACAAGTCCATCTGCGAAGGTCCGCCGACCATGTGCAGGTAGATCACGCGCTTCGCCTTCGGTGCAAACTGCGGACCCATCGCGCGGCTGCCACTCGCGGCGGCCTGCGATGCAAGTGCCTCGCCAAGAAGCGATGAGAGCGCCGCGCCTCCGAGGAGGTTTGTCCCGCGCGTGAAGAACTGGCGGCGGGATTGGAGTGATTCGAAGGGATTCATGGTTTAGCGGAGTCCTTTAGATTTGAGCAGTTCATCGAGCCAGATTGAATCGTTTGATGAAAGTTTCGGGCGCGGATCCTGCCCGTAATCCGTGTGCCACAGCGCCGCGTCCTCAAAACACTGCTGAATCACGGCCTGGAGATCCAACACAACGTCCCTCTCACCAGATCGCAGGGGTATCGTGATGGCCGGCAGCCGTTCTTGATAGCGAACCGGATAGAGAGCGCGTTCATCGGAGCCGTGTCCTCGGAAGATCGCAACCACATGCACGGGAGGTGGCTGGCCCATGGTTAGAGTGACATCCTCATCTTCAAAAAGATCCGTGAGCAATCCGCCCGCGCGCACGAGATCAATTTCAACAAGGTTCACCCCAGAATTCATGAAGTCTGTCCTTTTCAGCGCATACGGTGCCAGCCCACCATTGCGCTTGTTCGACGGACTGAGGATTTCAATCACAGTCACCAACTGTCCCCGCGAATCAATGATCGCTATCCGTCGCTTCGGTCGGGGCGTGTGCAAAATAATCGGTTTGGTCGCGGCCACCGATGGCACGGCCGGTGCGAGCGCTGTTCGGCCCGCAACCTCCGACCACGGTTCCCTAACTTCGATGTCAGCACGATGCCTTCCGTCATCTTCCGCCACACCGACCCGAAGATCCTGTTCGACCTTTGCGATCAAGTCCTCAGGCAACTGGCGCTGAATGTGTCGTCTGCACTCAGTGATCAGGGTGGTGTGAATGTCCGGCCAGTTCTCCTCCATGTATGGATTCATGCCGGGAAATGGATTGTCGTGCGACTTGCTCATTTCGTCACGGGTCTCATTTGTTCAGGACCTCATCCAGGTTCATCACCTGATTGCACACCATGGTCCACGCGGCGAGCTGCACGGGATCGAGCTTTGGATCGGCCTTCGACTCCCCCACGGCGATGAGCGCCTTCGCATCCTCAGGCTTGCCGGAGTAAAAGGCGAGCAGGTCCCTGTGGCTGGCCTCGATGACGGTCTTCTCGTTGTCTTTCAGCGGGCGGCACAAAACTTGGCGCGCGATCATGTCGATTGTCTTGGAGTCGTCGTTTCCGGCGGCAAGCAGGGCGTGCTGGGCGAGGCTGCGCGCGGCTTCGACAAACTGCGGATCGTTCATCGTCACGAGCGCCTGCAAGGGCGTGTTGGTGCGCTCGCGCCGCACGCAACTGGCCTCGCGCGCCGGTGCGTTGAAGATGTCCATGCTCGGCGGCGGAGCCATGCGCTTCCAGAAATTGTATACCGTGCGGCGATACAAGTTCTCGCCGTTGTCCTGCTTGTAGTCGCGCGTGTTGCCGATGCCCACCTGATCCCACACGTGGTCCGGCTGATACGGCTTGGTGCTCGGGCCGCCCATCGTCGGCGACAGCGTGGCGCTGGCCGCGAGCGCGTAATCGCGGATCATCTCCGCATCCATGCGGAAGCGCGGGCCACGGCTCAGCAGCTTGTTCGCGGCGTCCTTTTCGAGCTTCTCCGGCGTGGTGGTCGGTGCCTGACGGTAGGTCGCGCTGGTCACGAGCAGCTTGAAGAGCTTCTTCACGTCCCAGCCGCTTTCGCGGAACTCGACGGCGAGCCAATCAAGCAGCTCCGCATGCGTCGGCGCGGTGCCCATGATGCCGAAATCCTCCGATGTCTTCACGATGCCCGTGCCGAACGCTTCCTGCCAAAATCGGTTCACCGTCACGCGTGCCGTGAGCGGGTTCGCCGGATCGACGAGCCACTTCGCGAGCCCGAGGCGATTGCGCGGCGCGCCGGCTGGCAGCGGATTCAGAAAGCCGGGTGCATTTGCCTCCACCTGCTCACCCGGCCTGTCGTATTGCCCGCGCATCAGGATGCTGGCCATCGCCTTGCTGTTCGGTTTCTCCTCCTGGATGTGCGTCACCGCACTGCGCGCCTTGATGGCATCGCGCTCGGCCTCGAGCTTCGCCAGCGACTTGACCGCACCCTGGAACTTCACGTCCCGCGTGTTGAGGAAGTGATCGAACAGCGCGTCCTTCTGTTTCGGCGTGCGCTTTTCCGCCGCGACCGCAAGCATCGCACGCAACGGTCCCGCGCTGATCAGCGTGGTGACCTCAGCAGGTGTGATGGCGCGCGAGTAAAGCCTTGCATCCTGCAAGCTGCCGCCGTTGAAGATCTGTGTGCCGCTGCGTCCGCCGATCCGCATCGGTGACTGGGTGCGGATGCTCGCATCCGCAGTGAGATTGTTCACCTCCATCTTGAGCGTCTCCGGCTTCCCATCGACGTAAATCTTCACGCCTTCCGCCTTGCCAGTGCCGTTGTAAGTCACAAACACGTGCTGCCACTGGCCGGGCTTCAGCGTGTTCTTTCTGGTGGAAACCTTCAACGCGTTGCCGGGCCATTGGCTCACGATGTGCACGGCGAGCATCTTGTCCGACTGGAACAGATCCCAGCCGCGAAACGCGTTCTTCTCGTCCATGCGGGCGATGATTCCGCCCGACCCGCTTTTCGCAGCATTGATCCATGCGCCGTAGCTGAACGCCTGATTCTTTTCGAAGTCTCCCGCCTCAGCGATGTCAAACGTCGCATCGCGCGCGATCACTGGCGCGGGGCCGAGCTTGCCACCTGGAGTCCAGCCCACCGGACCGGCGGCTCGATACTTCGCGGCCGCGCCGCACGTTGCGCTGACCTCGTTCCCCTTCCCTTCGTTGAGCGGCACATGCGTCACGAGGCCATCCTTCGGCAGGTCGCCATCGACAGACTCCGGACGGGCCGTGGCGAGCCATTGATCGAAGTCCGGCTTCGCCTCGCCCTTCCGTTGATCGCGCTGCTTGGTCACCGCAGCGATTTCATCCGGCAGTGCAGTCCAGCGCGGGCGATCCTTTGCATCCGGCAGCACCAGACTCGGGCCCACGCCATCCTTTACATTTCCATCCTTGGCGGGCTGCGTGGTGTTGCGGAAGAACGCGGCGAGCGAGTAGTAGTCCCTCTGCGTGATGGGATCGAACTTGTGGTCGTGACACTGCGAGCAGTTCGTCGTCAGGCCCATGTACACCCAGCCCAGCGTCTGCACGCGGTCGGCGGCCATGTTCATGAGATTCTCATCATCGATGGTGCCGCCCTCGTTGGTGGTGACGTTGCAACGCTGAAAGCCCGTCGCGACCAATTGCTCCTCCGTGCGTGCGGGCAGGAGATCGCCGGCGATCTGCTCGATGGTGAACTGGTCAAATGGCTGGTTTGCATTAAAGGCGCGGATCACCCAGTCGCGATAAGGCCACATCTCACGGTAGTTGTCGAAGTGCAGGCCGTGTGTGTCGCCGTAGCGTGCGGCATCGAGCCAGTAGCGTCCGCGATGCTCGCCGAAAGCCGGGCTCTTCAGCAGTTCATCGACCAAGGCGAGGTAAGCTGCGTCCTGAAGACCTCCCGCTCGCGCGTATCGCTCGATGATCTCGGGTGTGGGCGGGAGGCCCGTGAGATCCAGGCACACGCGGCGCACGAGCGTGTAGGGATCCGCTTCGGGCGCGGGTGCGAGACCTTCCTTCTCCAACCGCTCCAGCACGAAGCGGTCGATGGGGTTCTTCACCCAGGCCTCGTTCTTCACCGCGGGCAGCGGCGCACGCTCCGGCTTGATGAAGGACCAATGCGGCTGCCAAGGCGCGCCTTGCTCAATCCACGCCTTGATCATCGCGATCTGCGCCGGCTTGAGGTCCTTGTGCTCCTTTCGCGGTGGCATGATGTCGTCCTCATCCTTCGTGATCAGGCGTTGGTAGAGGGGGCTCTTGTCCGGCTGGCCGCGCACGATGGTCGGGCTTTCCTGCTTGCCGTCCTTCACGCGTCCCGTGAAAAATCCAGCCTCCGTGTCGAGCCGCAGGCCCGCCTTGCGCGATCCCGGATCAGGCCCGTGACAGTGGAAGCACGCATCGGCAATCACCGGGCGGATGTCGCGATTGAACTGGACCGTCGGCGCCGCGACAGCAGAGCCCACGGCGAAAACGAGGAGGATGGAGGACAAGCGGATCATCACAAAAGCAATACGGACGCTGGGGGAGAGTTTGACCGCAGAAAGTAGCCGAGCGCAGCCAGCCTCGCAACATCCTGCGCCCTCCCGCCCGCTCGAAGTGTTGCGAGGCCGGGCGCGCTCGCCTACTCTCCGCGCCCGCCGCCCATGCCTTCGCCCGAAACTGCCACCCTGCTCATTCATTGTCCCGACAAGCCAGGGCTCGTCCACGACGTCACCGGTTTCATCGCCT
The DNA here is from genome assembly GCA_031411695.1 of Verrucomicrobiaceae bacterium. Classification (GTDB taxonomy): domain Bacteria; phylum Verrucomicrobiota; class Verrucomicrobiia; order Verrucomicrobiales; family Verrucomicrobiaceae; genus JAIBCL01. Next base: position 2,258 of record JANOBO010000101.1, on the reverse strand, counting down.
CGCATCACGGAAACATCATCGATCTCCAGCAGCACATCGATCCCGGCGAGAACGCCTTCTTCATGCGGCTGGAGTGGTCGATGGATGGCTTCACGCTGGACCGCACCGAGGTTGATCCGCGCTTTGGCACATTGGGTCGGCGGCACGAGATGCAGTGGAAGCTCAGCTTCTCCAGCGAGCGACGCCGCGTGGCGCTGTTTGTCTCGAAGGAAAATCATTGTCTCTATGACCTCCTCGCGCGGCATGAGTCGGGGGATCTCGCCATCGACATCCCCGTCATCGTCAGCAATCACGAGACGCTGCGCCCCGCTGCCGAACGCTTCGGCATTCCGTTCGCGCATTTTCCCATGACGAAGGAAAACCGCATCGCGCAGGAAGCTGACCAGATCGCGCTGCTGGACGTGCATCGCGTGGATACCGTGGTGCTGGCCCGCTACATGCAGATCGTCAGTCCGGCGCTCATCGACCGTTTTGCGAACCGCATCCTGAACATTCATCACTCGTTCCTTCCCGCGTTCGTCGGCGCAAAGCCGTATCATCAGGCGCACGAGCGCGGCGTGAAGTTGATCGGCGCCACCAGCCACTACGTCACCGCCGAGCTGGATCAGGGGCCCATCATCAATCAGGATGTCATGCGCGTGTCGCATGAGGATTCCGTCACCGACCTCGTCCGCCTCGGCCGCGACCTGGAGAAGAACGTGCTGGCCAAGGCGCTCTGGTGGCATGTGAAGGACAAGGTGCTCGTGTACAAAAACAAAACCGTCGTCTTTGCCTGACCGGCGTCCGTAGAGGAAGGCGATGGAACCCGCAATGCACGACGTGATCATCATCGGTGGCGGCCCGGCAGGCGCCACGGCTGCGGCTGTGCTCGCGCGCGCAAGCAGGTCGGTGCTGGTGCTGGAAAAGGAGCACTTCCCGCGCTTCCACATCGGCGAGTCCCTGCTGCCGTATAATCGCGACCTCTTCGAGGAGATCGGCGTGTGGGAGGAGATGCAGGCGCAGAGCTTCATGGTGAAACGCGGCGCTCAATTCACCGCCAGCAGCGGCGAGCCGCGCGCGCGGCTCGTCTTTGCCAATGGCCGCTTCACGAAGCATCCCGAGGCTTTTCAGGTCGAGCGCGCCAAGTTTGACGAGATCCTGCTGCGCCACGCGCAAAGGTGCGGGGCCGAAGTGCGCGAGGGATCACCCGTGATCCATCACGAGATCAGCGCGCACAAAGTCAGCGTGCGGCACCGCAACGATGACGGCACCGAGACCGAGGCGCACGCGCGTTTTCTGCTGGACGCATCCGGCATGACAGGACTGACCGGCACGCGCGAGGGCATCCGCCGCGTGCATCCGCATCATCGCAAGGTCGCTGTGTTCGGCCATTTCTCCGGCGTCGTGATGCCGGACTGCGAGGAGCAGGGCGACATCATCCTCGTCCTGCGTGACCGCGCTTGGTTTTGGATGATCCCGCTCAGCGCCGACCGCGTCAGCGTCGGTGTCGTGCTGGATCTCGATGAGTTTTCAAAGCTCGCAAAAAAGCCCGCCGCCTTGTTTGACGACATCGTGCGTGAGACGCCCGAGCTATGGAACCGAATGCGCGATGCGCGGCGCGACGCGGAGATCCATGTCATCACCGACTACTCGTTTCGCATGGACCGCATGGTTTCCCCACGCCTCATCCGCATCGGCGACGCCGCGGGATTCATGGACCCGATCTTCTCATCGGGCGTGATGCTCGCGATGCAGACCGGCCGCGACGGCGCGCGCTGCGCCATCGAGGCGTTGGAGAAAAATCAGGCGCTCACCCCCGCCATGCAACGCTATGAACGAAACACGCGCGAGGCGATGGCGCGCTTTTGGGACTTCATCGAGCGCTACTACACCCGCAATTTCATCGATCTCTTCCTGCAGCCCAGCTCATTCCTCGGACTGCCATCCGGCATCAATGCCGTGCTCGCCGGCCGTCCGGATCTCCCCTGGTCCGTGCGCTGGCGGTTGAAGGTCTTCTTCCTTCTCGTCTGGCTGCAAAAGCGCCTGCCCGTCGTGCCGCGCATCGCGTGGAAAAACGGCGGCACGCTGCGTGAGGCGACGATGTCCTCCGCCGAGCCCGCGCGCTGACCTGGCGCTCACCAACCAGGCCGGAAGATCACGCCTGATTGATGTCCAGCACTCCGGTGCTGAATCCAAACTTGTCTGCCTCCACGCCCATGCGCTGCGCGAGGGACACGAGAAGGTTTGAGAAAACATGCTTGTTCTTCTCGATCGCGATG
>JANOBO010000100.1:0-23641 GCA_031411695.1 Verrucomicrobiaceae bacterium | reverse complement strand
GTCGGTGCGGATGCTGCGGCCCATGAAGGGTGGTTTGCCGGTGCGGAGGTATTGGCTGAAGACGGCTTGCTTCCAGGGTTGATCGGGCTTTTCGAGCAAGGGCGCGAAGCTGGTGCCTTCGAGATGCTTCGGCAGCGGCAGCGCACACAACTCTGTAAGTGTGGGATAAAGATCGACGAGTTCCACGAGTGCTCGCGAGTGTTGGCCTGCCGTTTTCATGCCTGGAACGCTGACGATAAGCGGCACGCGGGTGCCATGCTCGAAGTTCGTCATCTTTGTGAAGACGCCGTTCTCACCGAGGTGATAGCCGTGATCACCCCAGAGCACGACGAGGGTGTTTTCACGCAAGCCAAGCCGCGCCAGTTCATCGAGCACATGACCGAGTTGCGCGTCCATGAAGCTCACGCAGGCGCGGTAGCCGCGGATGAGATTCAGCGCGAGCGCATCGGGCACGTCTCCGTTTTCCCGCACAGTGCCGTAGCTGCGCAACTCGTAGTTGTTGTGAAACGCAGGTGCCGGCGCGTTTTTTGACCGTGATGCATTCGCAGCGAGCTGGATCGACTCCGCAGGATACATGTCCCAATACTTCTGCGGACAGGTGAAGGGCAGATGCGGCTTCACGAAACCAACACCGAGGAAGAAGGGCTTCCCATCTGTCTTCAGCTTTCGCAGCGTCTCGATGGCCTTTGCGGCGGTTTGCGCGTCGGGATACGATTCGTCAGGCTCATCGGCGGCTTCAAACGGCGCGGCACGAAGTTGCTTGGGCTGCTTGTCCTTCGGCAGTGCTTTGAGCTGCTTCACATGGTCGAGCGATTCCTTGGTGAACCAATGTCGATACGGCTCGCCGTGATACCACGCTGGCTCGCTCCATGATTGCGGATCATCGCCCGGCTCCTTCTCGCTGTGGTGGAATATCTTTCCAAGCGAGAGACTGGTGTAGCCGTGGTTTTTGAAATGCTGTGGCAGCGTGACCACGTCCGGCATGTTCGGCCGCATGAAGTGCTGATTGTCGAGCACGCCCGTCGTATCCGGCCGCGTGCCGCTGAGCACGCTGCTGCGTGAGGGATTGCACACGGCGACTTGGCAGTAGGCGCGCTCAAACAGCATCCCGCTCGCAGCAAGACGGTCGAGATGTGGCGTCTTCATGTGCGCCGCTCCGTAGCAGCCGAGTTCGGGACGCAGATCATCGACGGCGATGAAGAGGACGTTGAGCGGCGTGGCAGATGATAGTGCGGTCGCAACCAATGAGACGAAGAGCAAAAGATGGCTGCGCATGAGGATCATGGGTTTTGCTTTTTGGCTTCAGCCTCACGCAGGCGCTGCACCTTCGATTTGTAACCTGCGGCGGCGTTGACCTGGGTGAAGCGCAGATGCGTGAGGAGCTTTTCGCGCAGCAGGTTCAACGTCTCGCGATGCTGTGGATCGGTGGCCAGGTCATGCTCCTCCAGCGGATCGGTTTCGAGGTCGAAGAGGTATTCGCGCTCTTCATCGGCCCAGTATTTGAAGCGGTCATCACGCGCCATGATGCGCAGCGGAGCTTTGTCGCCGATCTCGCTGATGGCGATGGGGCGGATGCGGTCTGCCTTGCCGGTGGCGACTGGTAGCAACGATTTCGCGAAGCGACCCGGCGTGAGTTCACCGCCGACGGCTTCGACGATGGTGGGATAGACATCCATCATCTGCACCGGCGCATTGCTGCGGCCCGTTTTGACATGACCGGGCCAGCGCACGAACAACGGCACGCGCACGGACTCCTCATAGAAGCGGCCTTTCGTCAGGTAGCCGTGTGCGCCCATCATTTCACCATGATCGGCGGTGAAGATGACGAGCGTGTTGTCCCAGGTGCCGCGCGCTTTCATCGCCTCGGCCAGCTTGTCGACGCAGTCATCCACGAGGGCCATTTTGCCGAGGTAGTTCGCCAGCATGGCTCGTGTCTCCGCGTGATCGAGCGCATGGCCTTCGCGCAGATATTTCTCGGGCACGTTCGCGGGTAGCGTGAGCTTTTCGGGATCGAACATCGTGGCGTAATCACCCGGCGCATCGAGTGGCGGGTGCGGCGAGTGCAGGCTGACCACGAGGCACATGGGCTTCTCCTTCGGTTGTGCGCCGATGAAATCGACAGCGAGGCCGGTGGTGACGCTGTCGTGATAGTCCGCCGTCTTCACTACGCTCGCACGCGGCGCGAACTCGCCCTTCACATAGCGCCCGTGCAGATCGTCGGCCACGGCCTGAAGCAGGCCGCGCTTTTGCAGATGCTGCGAGTAGGGATCGTGCCCCTTCGTCGAATCCGGTGGACCGGGAATGTCCGCCACATGATCAAGGCCGAGCGCTTTGAAAAACGCGCCGCTGTTCTTGAACTGCTCATGCCATCCAGGCCCGGCGGTCCAATGCGTCTTGCCGATCTGCGCCGTCGTCAGGCCCGCGCGCTGGATGTCGAGAAACATCGGCGCATCCTCCGGCTTCGGATAATAACCCGCCGCATTGCCCCAGAGGCCGTGACCGGCATTGTGCGGATACAATCCCGTCAGCAACGACACACGCGCGGGCATGCAGACCGGTGAAGTGGTGTAGCACGCATCGAAGATCATGCCTTCACGCGCGATGCGATCGAGATGTGGTGTGCGCACCTCCTTGTTATCCCAGCTCACATAGCGCGGACTCCACTGATCGGCGATGATGACGAGCACGTCCGGCTTCTCGGCTGCCGTGAGCGATGACCAGATGGTGATGAGCAGGACTGTCAGCGTGGATTTCATTTTGCGCTGTGAACGTGCGCCAGTACAAAATCCAGCAGCTCGCGGCACTCGAAAAACGATGGCCCTACCTTGTGCCCTTCGCCGGGGATGAGCTTCACGGTGATCGGGCCGCCGCCGGCTTCGTAGCGGGCTTTGAGCAGCTCGGTGTTCAAATCATAGGGCACCACCACATCGGAGTCTCCATGCACCACGAACATCGCCACCTTGTTCGCCAGCAGGCCATGCAGATTGTCGATGGGATTGAACTCAGCGAGCTTGGCGACGAGTTCGGATTCCAGCATGGCGAAATCGGCGAGCGTATCCTTCTTGGAATTCTTCAGCGGCCAGCTCGCGAGATTGCACACGGGATAGATGCCCACCCATGCACGCACCTTGTCGGGATGCCGAAACGCCCACGCCAGCGTCATCATCCCGCCTCGACTCTGGCCAAGCAGGATCGGCTTCGACGAATAGCCGCGCTTCACCATCTCATTATAAAACAGCGTGAACTTCGCCGTGCTCGCCGGAGAGCCGCGCACCTCGCCGAGATCGTAGCCCGCCACGCTGATGCCCGCCTTCATCAGCGGCTCAAAATAAAACTTCCGGCCAAACAGCGACACGCCTTTCAAGGTCGGCGCATACCACAGCCACGGTTTGCCTTCCGCTGGTTTGGGCGCTGCATAGACGAAGGCTTTGTTCCCATCGATGTCGAAAGTCTCGGCGGTGCGCGGCAGATTGTCTTGGGCGGCGGCTTGATGTGCAATCGCGAGCAGGCAGGAAAAGATTTTGATGAGTGAGTTCACGCGCATCTAAACGCCGTCAGCGGCGTTCAGCATTCATGCTCCGCTTCCTCGTCTTTCTCGCCGCACTCTCACAAGCGATCGCCGCTGAACCGAACTACACCATCAAGCCCGTCACCATCTGGAGTGATGGCACGCGCATGGCGGGTGATTTGTATTTGCCGAACGATCTCAAGCCCGATGAAAGGCGGGCGACGATCCTGTTTTGCGCGGGCACGGGCGGCGTGAAGAAAGGCAACGGCGGCCTCTACGGCAGGCGCTTTGCCAAGGAGGGCTTCATCGTGCTCGCCTTCGACTATCGCGGCTGGGGCCAGAGCGACTGCAAGCTCATGATGACGGAGCCGATGCCGAAACCGGATGAGAAAGGCGAGATCACCGTGAAGGCCAAGCCCATCCGCTGGCAGATGGACCTCGCAGATCAGACGCTCGACATCCGCTGTGCGATCAGCTTTCTCAGCGGCGAGCCGAATGTGGATGCAGCGCGCATCGGCCTCTTCGGCACCAGCTACGGTGGCGGACTTGTGACGTGGGTCGCGGCAAATGATGCGCGCGTGAAGTGCGCCGTCGCGCAAGTGCCAGGCATGGGCGGCGGGCGTCCGCCAGCCGCTGTGAAGTATGCCGCTGACCTCGCGATCAAGCAGGCGCGCGGTGAGACGGAACCCGTGCCGATCGACACCGGCAAACTCGGCGGCAAGATGGCCGCGTATGCGCAGATGCGTGCGAATCCGGCCAAAGGCATCGGCTACAGCGCCATCGATGCCGCATCAAAGATCACTGCGCCGTTCCTGATCACGGTCGCCGAGAAGGAAGACCTGATGAGCAACGATGCGAACGGCAAGAAGGTCTTCGAGGCCGTGAAGAAAGCCGGGACGATTTGCGAGTACCACGTCCTGCCCGGCATCGACCACTACGGCGTTTACAAAGGCCCCGGTTTTGATGAGGCGACGCGACTGGCTGTCGAGTGGTTCGCAAAACATCTTGCTCATCGGTAGCAGCTTCAAGGCACGGCTTGACCCCGTGGCGGAGACTTCTACAATCGCTGACCGAGCGCCCTCAGAGTTCCAAAAGAGCGCGATCCAACTCGACCACACACTCACCATGCCATGAAACACACCGCTTCACTTCATGTCTTTCTCTCCGCATTACTATTACTCGTCTCCGCAGGGACCGGGTCGGCGGCGGACCAGTCTTTGCCACGCAGCACGCCCGAGGCCCAGGGTATCTCATCGTCGGCAGTTCGTGCTTTCATTGAAGCAGCGGACAAGGAGATCAACACACTGCACAGCTTCATGCTCGTGCGGCACGGCCAAGTGATCGCTGAGGCGTGGTGGAAGCCGGAGGCGGCGGACAAGCGGCATGTCATGTGGTCGCTGAGCAAGAGCTTCACTTCGACCGCCGTCGGACTCGCGGTGGCGGAGGGGAAGCTGGGTTTGGATGATCCGGTGTTGAAGTTTTTCACCGCTGAAGCGCCTGCGGATGCCAGTGACAATCTCAAGGCCATGCGTGTGCGTGATTTGCTCTCGATGAGCGGCGGGCATGAGGTGGAGCCAAAGTTCCCGCTCGATCAGGGGCCATCCGTGAAGGCCTTTCTTGCGCATCCGGTGACGCACCCGCCTGGCACCTTCTTCCGCTACAACACGCCCGGCAGTTACATGCTCTCGGCCATCGTGACGAAGGCGACAGGCCAGACGGTGCTCGACTATCTCAAGCCGCGTTTGTTTGAGCCGCTCGGCATCGAGAGTCCCGTGTGGGACGCCACCGCCGAAGGCTACAGCATCGGCGGCTACGGCCTCTTTATCCGCACCGAGGACATCGCCAAATTCGGCCAGCTCTATTTGCAAAAAGGCGCATGGAACGGCAGGCAGATACTCACGGAAAAGTGGATCGAAGCCGCGACCTCGAAGCAAGTTGACAACAGCAAAGCCCCCAGTGGCAGAACCTCCGACTGGCAGCAAGGTTACGGCTTCCAGTTTTGGCGCTGCCAGAACAACTGCTATCGCGGTGACGGTCGTGATGGTCAGATTTGTCTCGTGATGCCCGAACAAGATGCCGTCATCGCCATCACCGCGCAGACCGGCCAGATGCAGACCGAACTCGATCTCGTTTGGAAGCATCTGTTGCCCGCATTCACCGCGAGTGCGCTGCCTGCGAACGATGCGGAAGTGGCGAAGCTGAAGCAGGCTGCGGCCACTCTGACAGCGCATCCAGCAGCGAAGAAAACGAAGTGATGAGAGGCTTTTATTTCGCAGCGGGCTTGGGCTTCAGATCGGCTGCTGGTGCGCTGTTGATGCCGATGGTGAGCGGGGCGGCACCCGCTTTGCCTTTGGTGCCATAGGCGGCGGTGGCGGCTTTTTGGAAGGTGGGCAGGATCGTCTTACCATCACCGGACCAACCAGCGTGTTGCACGAGGAAGACAGTGATGAGTTTCTGCTCTCGGTCGTAACGCGAGTTCGTGCCGTACGCGCCGCCGTGGGTGAAGGATTTGCCGTCAGTGCCGAATCCGAAACCGTAGCTCGATTTGGCTTCGCCCGATTGATCGTTGGTCGCGGTCTGCACGGACTTTTCAGAGAGAATGCGTGTGCCGTTAAGGGTGCCGTTGTTCGCCATCATGCGATAAAAAAGTGACAGGTCATGGGCCGTCGAAAACAAGCCACCTGCGGGCATCGGGAAGCGCTCGGGGCTTTCCAGCGGGTAGAGGAGCTGGCCGATGGGCGTCTCCACAAGACCGTCCTTGGTCGCATTCGGCGTGTAGGATTTAGCGAGGCGTGCCTGCTGCTCTTTGCTCGGCCAGAAGGTGGTGTCGCTCATCCCCAGGGGCTTGAAGAGACGCTCATCAAGAAACTTCTCGTAGCTCATGCCACTGACCACTTCGATGATGCGACCCGCGGTGTTGATGCCTGCGTTGGAGTATTTGGATTTGCTGCCCGGCTCGAACAACAACGCCATCTTCGCGTAACTCTGCACACGCTCGGCGAGCGGCTTCAAATCGAGCGTTGGCGCCTCCATCGGTGACTTGAAGTCCAGTCCGCTCGTGTGGCTGAGCACTTCACGCACGAGGATCGGATGACGCGGCGCTTTGAGTTCGGGCTTGGCGGGATCGGTGCTGACGTTCACCTGCTGGCCTTTGAATTCCGGCAAATACTTCTCCACCGGATCATCCACGTTCACCTTGCCTTCATCGACGAGAATCATGAGCGCGACGCCCGTGATGGGCTTCGACTGCGAGGCGATCCAGAACATCGAGTCGGCGCGCATCGGCTTCTTTGCTGCGATGTCTTCCCAGCCGACGGCTTCGACATCCAGCACCTTGTCAGGATCAGCCACGAGCACCACCGCGCCCGCCAGTGTGCGGCTCTCGACATACGGCTGCAAAACGGGTGCGAGCTTCTTGTTCGGCGCTTCACCGTGCAAGGCGGTGGCGGAGAAAAGCAGGAGGGAGGTGAGGGTGCGGAGGTGTGTGTTCATGAGATTGTTATTGGCTGTCGAAGTGGCGGCGCATCAAGGCTTTGCAGGAGACTGCCATGGGATCATGCCGCCGCGCTGCATTTGTTTTCGCAGGAGAGCGCTCAGTTCAGCGACGATCTGTTTCTTTGTGGCTGCGAGATCGGTCGTCTCGTTGGGATCATCAGCGAGGTTGTAGAGTTCATAGGCGCCAAACGGACTGTCTTGGATCAGTTTGACGAGCGTGTTTTGCGCCTGACCATTTTTCTCCAAGGTATCAAGCACACGACCGATTCCCGCATCGTAACTGGCGAGCATCGGCAAGGGGTGCAAAATCAACGGCATCGTTTTGTGCGGTGGGCGGAGTAAGGTTCGTGTTCACAAACACCCATCGCACCGACTCCGCCGCGCAAAACGACCCTCTTCAATCGCGGCGTTCGGGCTTATTGCTGCCGCCACCATAAAGCCCGCCGTCCTCGCCTTTGTAGGGCGCAGTCACTTCGGTGATCCGCACCAGCGCGCTCCAGTCTGCCGTGTTCGGAATGATCGGACCCCTCGGCTTCATCGGCATCGTCCCAGACTTCCCTCCAGTGGCGAGATCCCGAATCGCCTGCTTCACGCGCTCGAGATACGCCGTGTCCTCAGTGATCAGAGTCTCGCCTGCTTTGAATCGCTCCATCAGCTGCCGCCCGCGCTGCACGTCGATTGGCCCGGATGATGACCAGATTCGTTACGCCCCTTCGCTTGTGCGTTTGATGTGGTTAAGAACGCGCTCATGGATCTGATGGATCATGTAGTCCGATATCGGGCCCCAATACCACTTCGGCGATAGAGTGTGCAAATACCAAGTGGTGCCCTCAAGCACAACCTGCCCGTCGCGCGCGAAGAGGCGAAACTGCCCTCGATGCGAAACCATGTGTCCGTGAAGATGGGGTGCCTCCACATGCTCATACAAAGACAACTCGCGCATGGGTGGCGGCGATGATGAAACATCGAACGCAAGCAGCGCTGGCTCCTCCCAGCGAGTGATGGGCTCGACGAAGCTGCCAGTGGAGAACACACAATGGCGAACCGCGCCGGCCCCAGCACCATCAATGCGCGCCTCGATGGGATAAGCGATGCCGCAGCGGAAGATCCCGGTGGGAGGCTCGGAAATCTGGGGGAAAGCGATGACAGTCTGCCAGACTCTTTGAATCGGTGCACGAACTACAACGCTCGTGGTCACACTGCGAAGCGGTTCCGGCGGGATGGTGGTGAGATCGAATGCCACCAAGCCAGGAAACAGCAAGACCAGGAGCAACGGAATAAGTGGGGAAAGGTCGCCGCGGCAGGCGCTCCCGAGACGCCTACCCAAATCCGCGCCAATCATGCCGAGCAACATCGCAAGCGGGAGGGCGATCAGCAGACAAATGACACCGTCAAGAGCCAAGACCAAGATGAAGCAACCAAGACACAAAAGGCTGAGAACAGAAGTCCCGTAAGCGGACGAAAACGAAACCTCACGCCGGAAAGAAATGCAGAAGGCGGAGAGAAAGCATACGACAATGGGCAAGCCAAGAAAAAGACTCCAGCCGTAATGCTCGAAAACGCGAACACACAAAGCTGCCAGACCCAAGCCCAGCAATGCAGGCACGGGTATCGCAAACCAACGGCTGTTAATGACTCTCATGAAGAAAGCGCGTGCATGCGCCGAACCGTACGCTCACAACCAAAATGTCTGTGTGGAAGTGAGCCTCTTTATATCGGGTCGACTTGCCGCCAGTGCGACGTGGGGGCCGGATGTTGCGGGCCGGGACGGGTGCGCCTACGGGCTAGTCGAGCTTCTTGATCTTGAGGTTGCGGTACCACACCGGGGCCTGGGCTTTGCCGTGCAGGCCTTGCAGGCCGATGGGGCCGCTGCGGGCGTAGTCTTTGAGCGCGACGGGAAATTTGTTCGGCGTGCCGTCTGGATTCTTTTTTGGCTCGGGCCAGTTGTTGAGGTCGGCCTTGATGACTTCCTCGCCGTTGAAGACCACAGAGACGAGGCTGTCCTTGCAGGTGATGGTGATGCGGTTCCACTCGCCCACGGGCTTGGCCATGCTCTTGGAAGGCGGCATCGCATCGTAGATGGCGGCGACCATGCCGTACTTGCTGCCGTCGGTGGAGTCATGCACTTGGATCTCGAGCGCCTTGAGCACGTTCTTGATGTCGCCGGAGCGGAGGAAGATGCCGCTGTTGGATTCCTTCAAGACTTTGAACTCAAGGTCGAGGATGAAATTCCCGTATGACTCCTTCGTCCAGAGGGTGTCGTGATCCTTCGCGGCGAGTTCGCCTTTGTCGAAGCCCCACATGCCGGGCGCGACGGCGTCTGACAGGTCGGTGGCGAAGAGATCCTTCCACCCGGAGGTGTCAGGATGATCGGCGGCGGAGAGTGGGAGTGCCAGCGCGCTGAACGTGGCGATGGCGAGCTGACGCAAGGTGTGGGTTGTCATGGCGGCGAGCATCGCAGGCCTGCGTGAAAGCTCAACCGCACTTTCCGGCGCCGGGGCGCGGGACACGCAGGGCGCGCCAAAAGCGGCTCAGGCCATGAAGCCGATGGGCGGCGTGACGGCGCTGGGACTGTAGAAGTTTCCGATGTTCGGCAGCACGAGCGGGAGATCGCTGGCGCTGACGCCGAGCCAGAGAGCCAGCTCGGCGAAGAACTGATCGCAGCTGGTGGTGGGGATGAAGCGGCCACGTCCGGTGTCGAGAGGATTGACCTCGGCGCCGGAGTCGGGATTGACGGCTAGATTTGGAAACTGGCCATAAATCTTTTTGCCGTTCACGGCGAGCGGGCCGCCGACCACGAGCTGGTTCCCGCCCCACGCATGGTCGCTTCCTTGGCTGTTGCTGGTGAGGGTGCGACCGAAGTCAGAGGCGGTGAAGAGGGTGACATTGTTCTCCACGCCCAGCGCGACCATGGCGCTGTAAAACGCGCCGATGGCGGCGCTGACCTGCGGCAGCATCGCGGCCTGATTTGCGAGCACGCCGCTGTGATGATCCCACCCGCCAAGCTGAAGGAAATAGGTCTGTCGCACGGCACCGTACGCAGCGCGGCCTTGGATGGAGCGGGCGATCATGCGCATGCGATAGCCGAGCGATGTGGCGGGAAAGGTGACGCCGCCGGGCAGAGGGCCTGCGGTGGCGGTTGAGAAATCGTGGTAAGCCTCCAGCGCCTGCTTCTTCCGCGTGTTGAACGTCTGCGCGAGAAGGTTTGAGTACTGCTGCGCTAGCTGGCTGTCCACGGCGGCGCCGAGATTATTCTGGAGGTCGTTGTACTGCTTCCACGCGAAATTGTAGCTAGTCAGGCCGATGGCACCGCCGGGGTCTGCTGAATCACCGGGCGTGATCGCATACTCGGCGACGGTGTTCCCGGTCTGCCAGACGTTGCCGCCATCGAGCGAGATGTTCATCGGCACGGTCTGGTTGAGGTTTGCGCCCTTGATCACATCGGCCATACGGCCCGCCCAGCCGATGCCGGAGCGGGAGTTCGGCACGCTGGTCTGCCATTGCTCGATTTGATCGGAGTGCGAGTAAAGGCCGAGCGGGAGCTTCTTGGAGTTGTTCGCCACCTGCGTGCAATTGAACACGGGCTCGATGAGCGTGCCGACGTTGGCGACGAAGGCCGCGTTGCCGCTGTCGAACAAACTGGCCACCTCCGGCATGCCGCCATGCACGGCGAAGGTCGGCTGCGCCGCAGGCAGCGGATGAATGTTGATCAACTGCGCGGGAGTGAGCGCAAGATTAGACCGCGATGCCTGATAGGTGGCGTAAGCCGGCGCGGTCCGCGGCACGAGCATGTTGAAGGAGTCATTGCCGCCGGACAGAAAGAGGCAGACCAGCGCTCGGTACTCGCCACTGGCCGGTGCGGTGACGGCGGCGAGGCTGCTGGCCATGCGGAGATTCAGCAGTGTGTTCAGCACGGGTATGGAGCTGACGGCGGCGCAGCTCGTCTCGCCGAGAAATCTGCGGCGCGTTGAAAGTGGTGCAACCCGCCGCGTTGGACGAGCGCTTGTTCCGCATTCGTGATTGGAGAAGTGATTCATGTGGATTGGAGCAATGGTTTTGAGTGCAACCCGGCGGGTTGCGCCACTTAGGTTCAGCGCAGCACGTTGAAATCCGCGGAGGTGACGATGAGGTAAATAGCGAGGCGCAGGCGCTCCCGATGCCATTGCCAGCTCCCGGCGCCGACGCGCAGCATGGACTCTCGGATGATCTGAAACTGCTGCGGCGTGAGCGTGCCGCCGGTGAGCGCGAGATCGAGCCGACGGATGAGCGGGTCGGGATCAATGGCGGGGCCGGCGGGTGTGTCACTGCCGATCTGCGCGGCGGGCACGACCATCGCCAGCTCGATGTCGGAGTTTAATGCGACGACGTAAGCCGGGTTTCCGTGACCCCAGCGGTGAAGATCGCCATCGATTGCGTTCCAAAAATAGTTCGGCCCGGTGATGGCGGTGCTGGCATTGAGAATCTGAAACTCGGGCGCCACCAGACCCTGCTGTGTGATCGCGCCCGGCGGGCTGTGGCCGGGCAGGAAGAAATTAAAAACGCTGGGCGAACTCATCGGATCCTGCAGATGATCGAGCGTGAACTGATCCAGCGCATAGTGACCGGAGGTCGATGAGGCATTGAAGGCGCGCGAAAAATTCACCACGCGGAGGAATGGCTCGCGCAGCCTGCCAAAGGATGGCAGATCCATCATCGCCGGATCGCGGGCATCCGGGTCGAGCAGGATGGCCTTCACGACGGCCTTCAAGTCACCGCGCACGCCGGAGCCGTTGTTGTTAAACGCTGCGGCCACGCGGCCGATGTAGGCGGCGCTGGGATTCGAGGTCACGAGGCGCTGGATGAGCAGCCTGCCCAGGAAGGGCCCGACATTGGGGTGATTGAAGAGAATGTTCACCGCATCGCTGACGTCCTTCAGTCCCTCGACTCCGGGATTGAGCGGATCGGCCACGCGCGCGGGAATGGTCTGGCCGCCGAGGATGCTCTTCGCGCCGAAGTCGTGAAACGAGTCCACCATGCGCATCGGCACCGCGTAGTTGCCGTTGGTGCCGGGGAAATTCTTGTCCGCAAAAGTCATGCCGGTGAACACGCGCGCCAGCTCGGTGATGTCCGCGTTTGAATAGGTCGGGATGAACTGGCCCGCCAGCGGATGCCCGACCGGGTAGGTCTTCCTCGTGCCATTTGTCTCCAGCTCCCACAGCCCGATCGTGAAGAGCTGCATGATCTCGCGCGCGAAGTTTTCGTCGGGATATGTGTTCGCCGCCGGGTTTGCCTTCTGATTATTCAGGTGGCTCAGATACTCGCCCATGACCGGATGCACGGCGCTGTCGTAGAGAAGATCGCGGTAGTTGCCAAAGGCGTGCTTGATCATCAGGTCGTAAAAATTGGCGAGTCCAATCGACTGCCCCGCGAAAGCCTCCGGCCTGTCGCCCACGACCACGATCTCGCTCAGCGCAAAAGCCACGCGCTGCCGCAAGGGATCCGGGAGCTGCGGCGCGGCGGCGTCAGGGCGGAGCTTTGGCGTGCCCATCGCGCGGCCCCACCAGGAGAATTGCTTCCAGTTTCCGTGCAGGTCGAAGTTCGGCAGCGATGACTGCGCTGACACCCAGTCCACCCATGGCTGGATGTATCCGAGAGGCCGCGCGAGCTGGTCATCGATCCACGCGGGAATTCCCACGGCCATCACTTCCTCGACATTTTCAGGGTAGATGTCCGCGTCGCCCGTGCTGTCTTGGTCCGGACCGAACGCGGCCTGCAGCAAAAACCGCGCGGACGATTTGGCCGAAGGCAGCGCGGATGCGTCATTGATCGTGGCCGTCGCGCTGCTCACCGCACCGACGCTGTAGCCGCTGCCGGCCGTGACGGTGACGATGATCGTCTCCGGTCCTTCGACGCTCGCGTCATTCACGGGCGTGATCTCGATCCATCGCTCGCGCGCGCCCAGTGGGATCACCACTTGGTTCCCGCTGATCGTGGTGTAGTCCCCCGCGCGCGTGGCCGTGCCGCTGATCGTGACATTGACCGACACGGGCTGCACACCGCCGCTGCGTCGGATGGCGATAACGCCCTTGTCCGGCCAGTCCTCGCGCACATCGCCATCGACGAGGCCGACACTCACCGAGCTGGCTGCAGCCCACGCGCCGGTGATCTGCTGCTGATCATTGATCGCGGTGTTCGTGCCGTCGTTCCCGAGGCGATTCGACTGCGAGTTCTGAGGATCGAGCCCGATCTTGATCTCCTCCCAGTCGGAGAGGCCGTCCAAATCGCTGTCCACATCCCTCGCCTTGAGGCGGAAGAAAAAGCGGTTCGCATTGTTCGTCAGCAGTGTTTGCAAAAGGGGTCCGCCATCGCCGCTGATGGTCCCGATGGTCAGCCAGCTGAGCGGCGAGAGATCGGCGCTGCTTTGGATGTCGTAAGCCTTGCCAGCCTGGCTCGGCCAGCCCGCCATCACCGCGCCGGCACCGGCTGGCAGGAGATCAAGAAACGGGCGTGACATCGGATCGAGAGGATTGGTGCCCGCCGCGCTCTCGGTCGCGTTTGAAAAGCCGTCCTTGTCCGTGTCAGCCGTGGCGCTGAGGTTCACCGCGCCGTAGCTCACCTCCCAGATGTCGCTCTGCTGATTGCCGTTTTGGTCGAGGGCGATTGCGTATGGCTGCACTGCGGAGCCGGCTGCCATGAGACTGAGCAAGCCAGCTCGCACACGAGCGGGGAGAAGGGAGAAGGTTCGCGCGTTCACGATGAGGAATCTAACATCCTCACCTCTGCTCGCAGTAATACCTTCGGAGTATTTTCTCGCGTCCGCACGGGTCAAACCCGGCTTGACTGCCGGCCATGGCTCGCTTGATGTTGCGCGCCCTTCCCATGGAGCTGACCCCGATCGTTGAAGCCCTTTTGTTTTCCACCCAGGAACCCCTGAGCGTGGCCGACATGTGCCGTGCCGTGAAGGAAACTGCCAAGGACATCGCGGAATCCGGCGAGGCCGACGAGTCCGTGAAGGCATTGATCGAGACGACCGATGAGCAGGTCGGCGCGGCCATCGCGGTGCTCATCGCGCACTATGAAAAAGACGACCGCTCGTTCACGCTAGTGGAGCGCTCGACCGGCTGGCGGCTGTGTGCAAAGGCTGACTTTGCCGAATGGTGCCGCGCCTTGTTTCCTGGCAAGAAGCCGCAGCGCCTGAGCCAGCCAGCCTTGGAGACCCTGGCCATCATCGCCTACCGCCAGCCCATCACACGCGCCGGCATGGAGGCGGTGCGCGGCGTCTCGGTGGATGCCATGGTGCAGCAGTTGCTCGACAAGGGATTGATCAAGATCGAAGGCCGCGCCGATCTGCCGGGCCGTCCGCTGCTTTATGGCACGACCGAGCTGTTCCTCGAGCACTTCGGGGTGCGCACGACCGACGAGCTGCCAAACGCGACCGAGCTTCGTCGCGTGAAGCTGCCCACGCCGGAATCTGAACAACCAGGCGCGCCCGAAGTCCCGGCTGAGCAGCAGATGCTGCTGAATCCAAAGAGCGATGACGCGCCGGACGCTGCTGAGGAAAGCGCCGAGGTCCCCGCCGCCGCTGCCTCCTGAATTCCCCTTCCCCGCACGGCCATGTCGCTCGAAGATGTCCGCATCAAGATTGATGAGATCGACCGGGAGCTGCTTCGGTTGCTCAGCGAGCGCGCGGAGCAGGTCCACCTCATCGGCGAGATCAAGCGCAAGGACGGCCTCGAATTCTACGCGCCCGAGCGCGAGGAGAAACTGCTGCGCAAGCTGGCTGACATCAACGCTACGAACAAGGGGCGCCTGCCCGAGAAATCCATCCGCGCCATTTTTCGCGAGATCATGAGCGCGGCGCTCGCGCTGGAGGAGCCGCTGAAGATCGCCTACCTCGGCCCGGTCGGATCGTGGACGCATCAGGTGGCGCAGGGGAAATTTGGCCACAGCCTCACCTACCTCGCCGCTGCCGCCACGGATGGTGTCTTTGAACGTGTGGAAAGCGGCGCGGCCGACTACGGCGTGCTGCCCATCGAGCATTCGTCGGAAGGTGGCGTGCATCACACGCTGGACCAGCTCGTGGATTCCCCGCTGCAAATCTGCGCGCAGGTTTTGTGGCGCACGGAGACCGGCCACACGTCACGGGCCGATTCCGCGCCCGCGCGGTTCATCGTGCTCGGACGCCGCGCCAGCCAGCAGACGGGCGATGACCGCTCCATGCTCATGGTGCATGCCCGGGACAAAGTCGGCGCGCTGCTGGAGGTGCTGAAGGTCTTCGCCGGCCGCGGCATCAACGTCCGGCAGATCGAGAACCGCCCGGTCGCCGGAGACGGCATCAGCAATGAGGCGCGGTTCTTCCTCGAGGTGAACGGGCACTGCGAGGATGACGGCTTGAAGACCGCCGCAAATGATCTCTCCAGCCACGATGCCATCGTGAAGGTGCTCGGAAGCTATCCCGCGCCGACGTGGATCGAGGAGCGCTGATTTCCGCGCTCGGCCGCTGTTTGCCGGCAGGCATCACCGACGGGTGCGAAAAGAAAAACGGGGGGGCGGCGTGGGCGCTCCCGTTTCCACCGCAGGCGATCTGCCGGTGAATGAGCCACAGGGAAAGCAAACATCCAGCCACGGCCAGCCACGGCCAGCCTCACGACTCCCGACCGCGATACTGGGCGGGTGAGACGCCGGTCACGCGTTTGAACACGCGCGAGAAGATGAACGCATTCGCATAGCCGACGTCGCGGGCGATGACGTCGAGTTTGTCATCCGACCTCTCGAGCAATCGCCGGGCGATCTCCATGCGAATGCTGGCCACCTGTTGCATCGGCGTGCGGCCGAGCTCGCGTCGGCAGATGCGCCGGAGGTGCTCCGGACTGACATGCACGGCATGAGCGAGGGATTTCAGACTCCAATCCGTCACCGGGTCTCGCTGCACATTATGCCACAGGCCGCGCAGCCGCTCGTCGGTGCGGAAGGGCTGCGCCAGCCGCCTCGCCGCTCCGTTCACAAGTTCGATCCAGTGGTGAATCATCCGCAAATCACGCGCTCCTCCCCACTCCGCGCGCAGACCTTCCATCGCGCGCACCAAATCCGCTCCCCCCAGAAGCCTCACAGGCGAGGCAGCGCCCACGAGCGGCGCCACAGGCTGTGGCTCATCAAATCGCAGCCAGCAAAAACTCCACGGCCCTCCTCGTGGGGCAAGAAACGCGTTCAGCACTCGCGGCGGAGCCATGCACACCGTCCCCGCGCCAACCGACTGCCAGCGGCCATCGAGCAAGATGCGCCCCTGACCCGCCACGCACGCCATCACGAAACTCCCCTCCGGGCTGCGCCGCACACGCTCATACGGATGCACCGCGTCATCAATGCCGACGCGCGCGATGCGATGCGCCGCCAGCTCCCGGCAGTCCTTTGCCTCCAGCACCCAGCGACGCGTCCGCGGACCGTCAAGGGTCTTCTCGGTAAGTGCGCCAGTGCCCTCAGACATCGCCTCCATTCAGCCGCACCCGACCGTGCGATGCAAGATCTTCCCGTGAGTGCATTTCAGACATGCACAGGACGGACCGTGCAAGATAAGCGCGGCAGATTTGGCTCGTAGTCGCGATGAATCCACAACAAACTCGCCGCCAGTTTCTATGCGCAACACACTCCTCGCCTTATTGGCACTCACCACGTCGGCTGTCGCACAGCCGGTGTCCTTGTTTGATGGCAAGACTCTCGATGGCTGGGACTTCGATCCCAAAATCTGGCGGGTCGAAGACGGCATGATCACCGGCGGCTCCACGTCGGAGAAAATCACTGAGAACCACTTCATCTGCACGAAGAAGAGCTTCCAGAACTTTGAGCTGACACTCAAGATCAAGGTCAGCGGCGATCCGAAGACGGGCATGCTCAACAGCGGCATCCAGATCCGCAGCCTGCGCGTGCCGGGCGGCGCGCACATGAGCGGCTATCAAGTGGACTGCGGCGCCGGATGGTTCGGCAAGATTTACGATGAGTTCCGGCGGAACAAGGTGATCGCCGAGCCGCTCGATGCCGCCGCTTTGGAAAAGGCCGTCGATGTCAAAGTCTGGAATGAATACCGCATCCGCGCCGAAGGACCGCGCATCCAGACATGGATCAACGGCGTGCGCTGCATCGACTACACGGAGCGCGATCCGAACATCGCGCTCGACGGGCTCCTCGGACCGCAGGTCCACAGCGGCGGCGTCTGCCTCGTGCAGGTCAAAGACGTGACCCTCGAAGAACTCCCGCCCACACCCGACGCGCCCACATGGGAAAAACTCGGCGGCGTGGAGGCCGCGCGCAAACTCGTGGCGCCACCATCGAAGCCAGGGAAGAAAGCCATTGATGGAAAACCAAAAGGAAACGACGGCGCGGCCTCCCAAAACATCCCCGGCACGAAGCGCGACATCAGCTACAACAACGTGGAGAGCACCGCGCTAACTGCGCAGGAGCAGCTCAGAAAATTTCACGTCGCCGATGGCTACGAGATCGAACTGGTCGTGCAGGAAAGTGAGGGCCTCGGCAAGTTCGTCAGCGTGTACTTTGATCAGCGAGGACGAATGTGGACGCAGACCGCGCTGGAGTATCCTGTCGATGGCAACGAAAACCCCGCCGCCGCCGAGGCTGTGTACGCGGCCAAGGGCAAGGACAAGGTGCTCGTCTTTCCGCGGGAGGCGTTGAATGCAACGCTTCCCGCGGGTGGACTCACCGATCCCACCGTATTCGCCGACGGCCTCGCGATTCCGACCGGCATCCTGCCCTGGGGCAATGGCGACACCTGCTACATTCAGCACGGCCACGATTTGAAACTGTTCAAGGACACGAATGGCGACGGCCAGGCCGACACCTTCGACATCGTGCTCACCGGGTTCGGCGTGCAGGACTCGCACCTGTTTCCGCATCAGTTCACGCGCGCGCCCGGCGGCTGGATCTGGATGGCGCAGGGGCTTTTCAACAACAGCCAAGTCCACAAGCCGGGCAGCAAAGACATCGTTGAATGGCCGAAGTGCGGCATGGCGCGGATGCGGCCCGACGGCTCCGAGTTCGAAGTCACGAGCATCGGCCCAAACAACATCTGGGGCCTCGTCATCACGGGCGAAGGCGAGGCCTTCATCCAGGAAGCGAACGACTACGGCTACCCCGTGATGCCCTTCCACGAGTACGCCTACTATCCCGGCGGCATGGACAGCTACAAAAAAAGTTATCAGCCCGACTTCCCGCCGCAGGCCGAGTTCCGCATGGGCGGCACCGGACTGAGCGGCCTCGCGCTGCTTGAAGTGGGGCAAGCCGCCGGCTTGCCCGAGCCGGCTGCAAGCCAGCGGCTTGCACCACTCACCATGCTCGTCGCCAACCCCATCATCTCAAAAATCCAAACCATCGCCATGCATCGCGAGCCAAGCAGCGTGAAGGCTCCGAATGGCTGGCGCTTGGAACAGATGCAGGATTTCATCACCTGCGACGACCCTTTCTTCCGCCCCGTCGGCATGACCCAAGGCCCTGACGGCTGCATCTACATCACCGACTGGTACAACAAGATCATCTCCCACAACGAAGTGCCCCGCGCGCATCCGGATCGCGACAAGACGCGCGGCAGAATCTGGCGTGTGAAGCCGAAATCGGGGGGCGAGACGCCACTCACTCATCCTATTCCTGATTTTACGAAACTAGAACCCGAGCAGCTGATCGCGATGCTCGGTGACGAGCCGCTCGGAAGCGTACAACTAGCATGGCAGACGCTGGCCGATGCCTATGGAAAGCTCCATGGCGCAGATGCAGCTAAGCTGATTGATGGACTCAAGGCGGTGGTGACCATGGACAAAGACGCCCCATCAAAACGGGTTATGGCCCTGGCTGCATACGAAGCTTGGCTGGGACCACGAAGCGAAATCTTAAAGCCATTGCTCAGCCACAAATCAGCTAACATTCGCCAACACGCCGCCCGCAGTGTGAGGAACTCATTAAGCCACGGTTACGGCAATCGAGCCGAAGTCCTTCCTGGAGAGATTGTCCCTCTGCTCGAACCATTGGCTAACGATTTGAGTCCAACAGTTCGCTTTGCGGCGATCCAAAGTCTTGGGCGATTCATCCCGGCAATTTACCTGACTTCGCCAGCCACTCACGAAGCGCTGAAATCGGCGACAGTCTCCGCTCTCCTAACCTTCGCCAAACCCTCCCTCCCCGGCCCGCTCACCCAATCCTCCCGCAGTCCCAAGCAAATTCCCATCGGCGCGGCCTATGACCGCGAGTTCGAGCGCTTTCTCGTGCGCATGTTCATGGAGCGTCATCCTGATGTCGTCGCCAGATTCCTCGACACCGACGAAGCCGCGAAGCTCCCCGTCGAAGCGCGCGTGCTCGCCTCGCTCGCACTCGAGCCCAAAGCCAGCGCATCCCGCGTCGCCAAACTTTTACCGCAGCTCAACCGCGCGCCGAATGATGAGGAGTTGCTGCGCCTCGCGCAGTTCCCGGAGGAAGCAGGCTGCGGCGATGCCTTGAAGGCGCTGTTGTCGAATGCAAAGTCGCGCGCAATCGTCGCGGAGAGGCTGCTCGCACAGAAGACCAAGCTTGATGCCGCGAAGATCGCACCGTTGCTGAGCGAGGCGGCGAAGGCGCTGCTCGGCGACAAGAACGACGAGCGTGCATTGGGCGTGAGTTTGATAGGAGGTTTCCAATTGGCATCGCTGGAGACGGATCTCGTCGCGATGGCAAAACAAAACACCAACGTGCTGCCAGCGCTGCAAGCCCTGCGGGAACTCCGGAGCGGCGCGACGGACCTTTTCGCCTCGCTCGCGACGGCCACCGACCCCATGATCCGCGACGAAGCCCTTGCCGCGCTCACGTCTTCGAAGAACCCGAACGCCGCCGAGCAGCTCTTCACCCTTTATCCCACGCTCAACCCCGCGCAGCAACGCGCCGCCTTGAACGCGCTGTCCGCATCGAAGTCAGGAGCGAAAGCCATCGTCTCTGCGCTCGCGAACAAACGCATCCCCGCCACCGATCTCGACGGGCCGACGGCCGAGAGGTTAAGCATCGTCCTCGGTGAGGATGCGGAGCTGGCCAAAGTCATGCAAAGTCTCGGGCACGTTTTTCACAACGTGCTGGCCTTCGACGGCAGCGAGGCTGCATGGATCGACAGCAAGATCACGCTCGACGGCCCCTTCACCGTCGAGGCTTGGGTGCGACTCGCCGAAGGCATCGGCAACGAAGATGATCTGCTCGGCGTGCCCGGTGGTGTGGAGATGAATTTTTTCCAATCCAAGTTCCGCGTCTTCGGCGGCGCCGCGCACAAAGACGTCGTGATCGCGAAGAAGCCGATGACGCCCGACCTGTGGACGCATCTCGCCGTCACGCGCGATGCGAAAGGCATCCTGCGCATCTACCAAAACGGCGAGCTTGACGCCACCGCCGAGAAACCCGTGCCCGACAAATGGGAGGACTGCCGCATCGGCTGGAGCGGTCCGAAGAAAGGCACGGCGGGGATGATGGCGGAGTTCCGAGTTTGGAAGACGGAGCACACCGCCGCCGAGATACGCGCGGGCTTCGACAGGTCGTATGAGTCGAATGAGACCCATACGACCTATCCGAAGCCAGACAGCAAACTCCAAAAGGGCGCGCGCCTCGCCAAGACCACCGACTACCCGCCCATCCTCACCACTGAACAAGCCACGAAGCTCGATGCGCAGTTCACCAAATTCAGCGCGCTCGCCCACCAGCCCGGCAACCTCGCCAACGGAAAAATTTTATCCGCCATCTGCATGGCCTGTCATCAGATCGGCAACGCGGGCGGCCAGATCGGCCCCAACCTCAGCGGCGCGGGCGCGATGGGCCTCGAAGGCGTGCTGCGCAACATCCTCACGCCAAACGCCGCGATGGAATCCGGCTACCGCATCTTCCGCGTGGAGCTGAAGTCCGGCGATATCGTCGATGCGCTTTTTGTCAGCGAGGACAAGCAGGCCTTCATCACCCGCCAGGCCGGACTGCAGGACCGCCGCATCGAAAAGAAAGATGTGCGCAGCACCCGCTACATCCGCCGCTCGCTGATGCCGGAGGGATTGCTTGATGCGTTCAGCGATGCGCAGGTGACCGATCTGATGAGCTACCTGATGACGCTGAAGTGAGTCTTGTCATTTGCGTGGCGTGAGAATATTCTGCCCGCGTCATGGCCGCCACCGCATCGACCTCCGCGCCAAAGAAATCCGCCCGCCGCGTGTCCGCGACTGCGCGGAGCCGCCACGCCATTCTTCCGCCCGCTCCTGTGCCGCCGAGTCCGTATCGTTTCACGGTGCAGGACTACTATCATCTGGGGGAGATGGGTGTGTTCAGGGAGGGTGAGCGTGTCGAACTAATCCAAGGAGAAATCGTCATGATGCCGCCCATTGATCCAGGCCACGCAGAAGGAACGGACAACAGCCAATGCGAGGCTCAGCTTCAGTTGCGAGACCATTTTAAGGTACGCTGCCAGCAGCCCGTGCGCCTGAGTCCGACCAGCGAGCCCGTGCCCGATGTTTCCATCGTAAAACTCAAAAGCTACAAGCAGGCGCATCCCAAACCGGACGACATCCTGCTCATCATTGAGGTCGCAAATTCATCCCTCAGTTTTGATTTGGGCCACAAGAAGCTGATGTACGCCGCTGCTGCGATTCCGGAATACTGGGTGCTCGACCTGCCAAACCGCCTGCTGCACGTCTTCACCCGCCCACGTCGCGGTGACTACAGTGCGCAGCGCACCCTCGCCGCCGACGAGAAGGTGCAGAGCGCGACCTTGAAGCCTTTGAAGCTGAAGGTGGCCGATCTGCTGCCTTGACCACCTGTTGATCTGCAGAACCGGGCACTGACCGGTTCTGCAACATCGGAGCTGCGCGCGCTGTAAGTCAGGTCGGTGAGCTGATTCGCCCGCCGCAATGCATTCATCCACAGTTGCCAAGCTGCTTTCGACTCACGCATCCGCCTTGTGCCGCGCGATCGCGACCATGATGGCCGTGCCAAACCAATGAACCGGATTGATGAAGAAGAGCCATAGCAGATCCTGATGGGCTCCGAAGTCGATGGCCATCAGCGCATCCGTCATCTTATGGAAAGCCAGCAGGCCCAGCCCGAAAGCCAGGCTCAAGCGGCGGTTTAGCAACGCGAGGAAAGCGAAGAACTCCAGCATGAAAGCCGGGACGAGCATCCCGGTTCCAAGCGCGGGATGATCGGTGAGCGTTTGCACGGTCCACGTCGCAAACGCGCCCGGCTCACCCAGGTAGCTGGCGCGGTTTTCCTCGTGGGCCTTCAGGATCTGCACCAGAAAGTTTGCGCCCTTGAATGGCCAGGTGAAGTCCGTGCTGATCAGCTTCGTGCAGGCGGCCACCGTGTAGCTCGCCGCGATGGTCTGGGTGATCCACCAAACCTGACGCCGCCAAGAATCGGCGCCACCCCAAAGAAGACCCCGCAATCCTGCGGCACTTTTTTTCAAGGCCCAGACGCTGGCCATCCACTGCGCAAGAAGGCAGAGCGTGAGCAACTGACCTGCATGGCCGATCACGCCTTGCGATTGATTGTAGCTCTTCGAGGCGACGACCACGAAGAGCGTCCACCCAAGAGTCAGCGGCTCCGCGATGCCGAGCGCTCCGAGCACCAGCGCGATCGTGGCCGTGGCGGACAGCCATTGCACGGTGCCCGCGTCACGCAGAAAGCCGAGATCCATGAAAAGCGCCAGACCGTGCGGATACGGCGTGCCTGGCATCGTCGTCGCTGTGGTGGGAATCAAAGAGAACGCGAGCCAGGCAAACACCAGCCGGAGAACGACAGCCTCCCACGTCTCGCAGCGGAACGGCTCGAAACGGAAGAGCGATCCAATTTTCCAAAGCATCCTCGTGGCCCCGTCTCTCATGGCGCGGGCTTGCTGTGCTTCACGAACCCTTCGGCGAGAACATCCACTTTCTCCTTCACCGCGCCTTTTCTCGCCGTGTAGGTCACCTGCTCCAGCTTCACCGCCTTCCCCACGAGCGCGGGATCGAAAGCTGGGCGGTGATCCAGCATCCACTCCAACACGCGGCGCCCGCATTCTCGCGCGATGTCCGGCGGCGGGGCGCTCACGAGCTTCATGCGGCCCTTGTCCTTCTGCTCCTTGAGTTCCCTCACCATCTGCTTCTTCAAAATGGACGACTGCACACCGAAGGCGAACTGCACCGGCATGAGCTTCCCGTCAGCGTCCGTCACGCGGATGCAGAATGTGCTCTCCGGCAGCGTGGCGTACATGGGGAAGTGCGAAAAGGGGAACTGGTCGCCGATCGACAGCATGAGGACGGCCATCACCAGGAAGAATCCGGCGGTGTTGCCGATCAAAACGAATGTCGTGCGCAGATTCATCAGGCCGCTTTTTGCGGGGGCACTCTTGCCCGGGGCGGGCGCTTGTCCATTTGGATAAGCGGAAGACATCGCGCACGAATGGCGGGTTGACATGCGCCCGCGCGATTCAACCATTCGCAGAATCCTCCGCAGCATAACTCACTCTTCATGTCCGCGTTCTCAGATCCATTCCGCGAAGCCCGCGCCGAGTCCGGCGTGCTGCAGTGCCCGTTTCACGGCGAGAAGATCACCATGATCCTGCGGCACGAGGATGTGAGGAAGGCTGCAAAGGACTGGCAGACCTTCAGCTCGGACGCGCCCTTCCGTGTG
>JANOBO010000099.1:0-17667 GCA_031411695.1 Verrucomicrobiaceae bacterium | reverse complement strand
CACGATTGCCATCGGCCTGCGCACAACGCCGTGGATAGGATTGCTTGCAGTGGCTGGCGGATCGCTGCTGGCCTTGGGCATCGGCTATGCGAGCTTTCAGTGGTTTTTGTTGTTTCCGTCCGCACATCTGCAACTGGGGCTGCTCGCCGGATTCTTCATGGTTCTGGGTTTGAGGCTGACGCGTGAAGAGCGCGACAAAGCGCGCATCCGCATCGCGAACCGGATCTGTCACTGGGAGGAGGGTAAGTGCCTGATCTTCGACGACACCTGGAACCATGAAGTGTGGAATGACACGGACGGACATCGCGTTGTGCTGTTCGTGGATTTCGAGCGGCCGCTGCGCGAGCCGTGGCAATGGATCAATCACTTCGTCATGAATGTCGTCGCGCTCGCGCCCTTTTTACGCGAGGCAAAAACGCGGGAGAGAACTTGGGAGAAGCGCATGTGGGGGTTGCGATAGGCCTTGCCGGCCTGATGCTGCGTCTCATCGAAAGAAGCCATGCCGGACGCGCCACCGTCTAGACTCAAGCGCTGGCTCAAGCGCGCGTTGTTTTTGCTTCTCGCCTTGGCGGGAGTCCTCGTTGCATTTCACCGTCCCATCCTCCGCCACGCGGCGGGGTGGGGAGCACGACACTTCTCGGAGAAGGCCGGCTTCAAGCTCGACCTCGAACTCGAGGGCGGTGTCGTCTCCGATCTGTCCGTGAAGAAACTTCGCCTCACCGGGCCGGAAGGCAGTGTGCTGCGGAAGCTGGAGCTGAACAACGGCGCCGCGCACTACAATTTATGGAAGCTCGCCCGCAAAGGCGCAGGCGAGTTTCTCCGCGATGTCGAACTGCGGGACGCGACCATCGAGCTGGACCTGCGCACAAAGGCAGGCGTGAAGAAGAAGGCCAAATCCGAGCGCGAGAATTATTGGATCGACCACATCGAGCTGCATGACATCACCGCGCGCATTCTCACAGACGGCGGCGAGGTAAACGTCAGCGGACTGACGCTCGTGCTTAATCAAGGGAAGACTGGCGAGCTGGCGATCCGCGAGCTGATCCTGCCGTCACCCAACCTGCGTTTTAAGGACGTGCGCGGTGAAACCCTCGTGCAAGGCAGGACCGTGACCCTGACAAACCTGGCCCTCACACCGGAAGTGAAGATACCACGGCTCAATGTCGATCTCGTCGCGCTCAAGGACGGCACCCTTCCCTTCGACATCGACGTGAAATCCAGCGGCGGCACGATCCACGCCGAGGGAAGGATGGAGAACATGTGGGGGCAATTGCAGCTCGATCTTTCTCTCCAGCTCAATCGCGTGACGGACGCTGATGTGCGCCGATGGACCACGCTGCCCGAAGGCATGAAGTGGCGGATCGATGATGCGGATCTCAAGCTCAAGGGTCCCCCGAGCTCGCCGGCAAATCTCACGGCGGACCTTTCCCTGAGCGCGTCCGCTGTGCGCGTCGGCAGCTTGAGTTTGGACACGATCTCCACCTCCGCCACACTCGTGAATGGCGCGCTGAGTGTGAAGGGGCTGTCCGCAAAGTCGGGCGGCAATTCGGCAGACATCAACGGCACCGCCACATTGCCGGCCGCATGGTCGGAGATTCGCAACGCGGCAGCGCATTTGAATTGGGAGATCACCGCGCCGCAGATGGCGTCTCTCTTCACGGACCCGACACGTTTTGCCGGAAGTCTCACCGGCAAAGGCGAGGTCGCGGTGGCGGCCGGGAAGCTGACTGCCGCCAGCGCGGCGATCCGTGGCGCGGACCTGAAGCTCTTTGACAAGCGCATCGCCTCCGTGACGGGGGACGTCTCCACAGACTCGCAAATCATGCGATTCAAAGGAGTGGCCATCCGGCTCGATGCGCAAAACAGCGCTCAGCTCAGCGGGGAGATTCGCCTCGATGGTGAGCAGCAAGCCAGCATCGTATGGGAAATCGCCGCCGCAGATGTGCCCGCCCTCGTCCGCTTTGCTGCGGCGCCTGGCATCGCGCTGCCCGACGCCGGAAGCCTGAGCGCGACAGGCACCGCGGCGTTTCCGCTGACCGAGGTGATCAAAGGACGCATCGACAGCCTGGTCATCAATGCCGATGCGCGGATGGATGGACTCGTCTGGCAGCAGCGCCGCATCGATGAGACGACGCTGAAGGCCGCGCTGAGGAACCAGGTCATGGAGGTGAAGTCGCTGGACTTGCGCGTGGGCACTGCGAATCACGCGCACCTCAGCGGCACAGTCGGCCTTCTCGGTGAGCAGCCCGCGCAGCTTTCATGGCGCGTGGACTTTCGCGATCTTGCCACGGCATTTCAGCTCGCGGGCCAGCCTCAGATGCCGCCTCTGTCAGCGGGGACGTTCGTCTCAGACGGCAGCGCGAGCGGTCCGCTGGCAGCGCTTCGTGTCCAGGATTTCACACACGCAGTCGCCAGCGGCAATGCGCGCCTCAGCGGTGTGGTCTGGAAGAACGCGCGCCTCGATTCCGCTGAGCTTGACGCCGGACTGAGGGATGGCCGCGCCGAGGTGAGAAATTTCCGCGTCGAGTTTGACCCGCAGAACACCGTGACCGCAAACGGGCGCGTCACGCTGGACAAGGCGATGACGTTCGATGGAGACCTGAAAGCTGGGCTGACGCAGCTTGGGAAGCTCGCGGGTTGGTTCGAGCTGGCGAAGGCGCCGCGCGTCACAGCGGGCAGCGCGACAGTTTTGTGGAATGGCAGCGGCCGCGTTTCTCCACGCGAGATTCACGGTGCGGGCTCGGTGAAGATCGCGGGATTGAAACGCGAGGGCAGCGCGGATGCTCTGTCGCTGGAACTCGAGGCGCGGCATGATGGACAGCGCGCCGAGATCGCGAAACTTCAATTCACCAGCGGTGCCATTCGTGGCGAGGCAACGGCATCCCTCACGGAGACGGAGCTGAACATCCCGCGCCTTTCAGTATCATCCGGCGCGCTGCGGGTAGTGGAGGGCTCCGCAAACGTTCCGCTGCTCATGACGCAGACGCCGCGCCCGCCGGTGCCCATCGATCCAAAGCGGCCGCTTTCGATCAAGCTGCACACGGAGAAGCTCGACCTCGCAAAACTTCTCGCCGCCCTCGGCCAGAAGCCTGCGGCAAGCGGCAGCATCGACGCTGACATCAAGCTCAACGGCACGCTGGGCCAGCTGGCGGGAGCCATCGTGGTGAAGGCGCAAAACGTGCGCGCCGCCGCCGCAGGGAACACACTTTCTCCAGCGCGGATCGATGTGAACGCGGTGTTTGCCCAGAACCGCATCGACGCAACCGCAACGGTGAAACAGGCGCCGCTGCAGACCTTCACGGCGAAGGCGGTGCTGCCGCTGGACTTCGCGCGGGTGATCGCCGAGCCGCGCGTCGCACTCGATGCGCCGGTCGATGTGGCCATCGATCTGCCGGACTCCGATGTGGCCGCGCTGAAGCCGTTCTTCCCCGTGCTCGCCCAGCTCGAGGGCACCGTGGGCATGAAGGTGCGCGCGAGCGGTCCGGTGAAAAACATCCAGTGGTCCGGCACGGCGCGGCTCGATGTGCCAAACGCGGAACTGAAACAAAGCACAATGACGATCCGCGATCTCAAGGCGCGGGCCTCGCTGGCGGGCCAACGCATCACCATCGATGAATTGTCCGCGATACTTTCCGGCGGCTCGATACGCGGCGCGGGCACCATCGACCTCGTGCCTTTGCGGGATCCCGCGATCAATGTGCGGCTCGAGGCAAAAGAAGCGCTGATCGTGCGCAACGATGCGATGAGCCTGCGCGCGGACGGCGCGCTCACGTGCATCGGCACGCTATCGAAGGCGGCCATCGCCGGGAAGATGGATCTCGTGCGCGGCCGTGTGTTTAAGGAGATCGAGTTTTTGCCGCTCTCATTGCCGAATCAACTGCCGCCTCCGCCCCCCGCCGTCTCCACGCGGGTGAAAACGATCACGCTGCCGCCGCTGCTCAGCCAGTGGACCTTCGACATCGATGTAGTCTCGCGCGATCCGGTGCGGCTGCTCGGCAATGTCCTCAATGGTGGCGCGGTGTCCGACATCCACATCGGTGGCACGGGCGCCGCTCCCGAGGTGGCGGGCAAGATCTCGCTCGAAGGCGCGCGCGTCCGCCTGCCCTTCAGCCGTCTGAATATCACGCGGGGCGACATTGTTTTCTCAAAGGACGCGCCGCTCGAACCGCAGCTCGACCTGCAAGGCGAGACGGTGATCAACAACTACTTCGTCACCGTGCGCGGCTCCGGCCCGGCGCGCGCGCCAAAGATCACGCTCTCCTCGAGCCCGCCGCTGAAGGAAAACGAGATCGCCGCGCTGCTCGCCACGGGCTCGACCGTCGGCGACGAAGGCGGGCTGGCGGGCGAGGCGGCGAACCGCGCCGCCTTTCTCGTCGTGTCACGTCTCTATCGGAAGCTCCTCGGGAAGTCCGCGCCGAAGCGCTACGACGAGGAGCCGCCGCGGCTGACGTTCAGCTTTTCTCCGCTGAGCACCGGCACCTCACAGCGCGGTGTGACGGCGACCTATCAGGTGTCCGAGAACGTCGAGGCCGTCGGCACCGTCGGCGACCGTGGCTTTCGCGGGCTGCTCCACTACTTGATCCGGTTCCGATGAAGCGCGCCGCATCCATCCTCATCATCCTGCACGCGCTGCTCATCGGCGCGCACGGCACTGTGCCTTTCCCGCTGCAGCTGCGCGATGCGGAGCCATCCGTTCCCGTGCGCACCACGGGCGTCGGCGCGGACGCGGAAGACGATGTGCAGGACGTCATCGCCATGCAGACCGCCATGACGGACGACAAGACCGCGTCTCCTCCGCTGGCCGATGATCTGGCCTTCTTCGTGCGCCAGCGTTATCTCGAGCTTGGCTATCCCGAGGCAAAAGTCCGCTGGGAAGTGGCGGGCGCGGAGGTGGTGCTCGAGGTCGAGGAAGGCCCGCGCTACACGGTGGGGCAGATCGTCTTTGATGGAAACACCGCGCAGGATGAGGAGGCGCTGACCGGCTACCTGCTGCGCCCCACGCGCGAGAAGCTCGGCCGCACCGACCGGAAGGTGCCCTTCGTCGAGGCTGATCTGCGCGCCGGCAGCGAGCAGGTGCAGCGCTTCATCCGCGGGCAGGGCTATCTCCGCGCCACCGTTTCAGACCTCGCCTTCACGAAGCATCCCGAGACCGCCACCGTGGACATCCGCGCGCGAGTCATCGAGGGCGATCTCTACACCATCGGCGCGATCACCTTCAGCGGCGACTTTGCCGGCGAGGAGAAAGCCGTGCGCAAGCAAATCGCCAAGCTCACAGGCCAGCCGTTCAACGAAGTCGTCATCGAGAACAAACGCGCCGCCATCGCCGGCATCTACCAAGAGGCCGGCCACTATCAGGCGCTCGTCACCGCGCGCGCCGATGCCACCTCGCGCCGCGTTCGCATCGTGCCCGTGCATTTCCACATCGCGCCCGGGCCGCTCTTCCGCATCGTGCGGGTGGAGACAGTGCCGGGTTTTTCAAAGGGCGCGCAGCGGCTCATCCGCAGCAGCTTCATGCCCGCAGTCGGCAAAATCTATGTGCCCGCCGATCTCGAGGTGATGCACCGCCGTGTGCTCGACAGCGATGTCTTCTCGCGGCTCGACGTCACGCCGCGACCTCACGCAGATGGCACCCTGACGCTCGAACTTTCCGGCGAGGAAGCCCTGCGGAAGCGCCTCTCTGCCTATGCCGGTTTTGAAACCTTCCTCGGGCCCATCATCGGCGCCGAATACCGCGAAGTGAACTTTCTCGACACCGGCGACGCCTTGCGCCTGAAGGCCGAGATCACTGGCAAGGGTTTCAACGGCGCCATCCAGGTCATCGACCCCGCCATCTTCAATTCCAGCTTCTCGCTCGATGCCGAGCTGTCCACGGAGAACATCGCTGTGTTTGATTACGAGCGGCGCACCACGAAGGCGCGCACCACGCTCAGCCGTCATTGGAACCGCAATGTCTTCACCAGCCTGTTTGCCGAGGGTTCATTGAATAACTCCAGCTCCGAGAACCTCACGCCGGCAGAACTCGGACCCGAGGACTATCGGCTAGCCACCGTCGGCGCATCCCTCGTGCTCGATTACCGGAACAGCCCCGTGCTACCCACGAAAGGGTGGACCGCCGGCTTCAGCATCGCCGATGCCTTCGCCTCTGGCACTGAGGTCGGCTACCTTCGCAGCGATGTGTACTTTTCCTTTTACCAGCCCATCACGCGGAAGCTCCGCACCGCCTTCTCCGCCCGCACCAGCGTCGTCAAGTCCGACAGCGGCGTCGAGGGCGTGCCCATCGACTTGCGGCTCTTCAATGGCGGGGCAAACAGCGTGCGCAGCTTTGCCGAGCGCGAGATGGGCGCGAAGTCCCGCTCCGGCACACCGCTCGGCGGCACGCTCGCCAATGTCTTCACCGCAGAGCTTTCGTATGAGGTCGCCCCGAATCTCGAGCTGGCCCTCTTCGGCGATGCCGGCAGCCTCAGCCCCACCGACACCGATCCCTTCCGCGCGCCCGGCGGGCTCCGCTACGCCGTCGGCCTCGGCCTCCGTTACAAGCTCCCCTTCGGCCCCGTGCGCATCGACTACGGCATCAATCCCAGCCGCGAGGAAGGCGAGAAGCTCGGCGCGCTGCACGTCACCTTCGGCTTCGCATTTTAAAATGGGGCGGTGGGCTCGCGCTCACGCCAGATTGCCTCTCCCCCCCAACGCCATGCAGCCCGAGCCCGCCAGTTCCCTTATCCAATTGAAGAGCGCCTTCGCCAGGGATGGCGTCCGCGGTGCCGTCGCCTTTCTCAATTCACTCACCTCACACCGCTTCACCTCCCTCTTTCGTTTCGACGGCCCCACCCTCCGCACCGTCACCTTTTTCGACCGCGAGAATCTCCACGCCGAAACCTGCGACGACATCCCGGTAGAGGCCTCCTATTGCGTCTTCGTGCGCGACCTGGCAGCCACCTTCACCGTCGAGCACGCCCTCCATGACGACCGCGTGCGCGACCACCCAAAGCAATCCAGCGTCCAGTGCTACTGCGGCGTTCCGCTGCTGGACCGGCACGGAAAAATGTTCGGCAGCATCTGCCACTTCGATTTCAAGCCCGGCCGCGTCACCGAGCGCGACGTCGAACTCCTCGAAGAAATGGCCCGCCTGCTGCAACACCAGTTCTGAGCCCGCTGGGTTCGGCACGATGGAGGCATCCTCTTCGGCGGAGAGCCGCCGGAAACGAACGCGACATGAAGTGCGGCGGTTGCGCGTAAACTGCGCGAGAAATCAGAGTGGTGGCTTGTGACGACTGCGCACAAGCGGGAAAATAGAAAGACACTTAGCGCGCTCCCTACAAGAGCTTCGCCGCAAGTTCGCGTCTTCTGGCTTGAGTAGCGCGGGGTCATTTGGCACGCCGCTTGATCGCCAACCATAGCAAGCCAATGACCGCGAGGGCCGTCACGACGACCACAGACCAAGTAGGGGACGGCGCGGATTCCACGATTGGCGGTGAAGCCGTTCGTGGAGCCGACAGCGCGGGGACTCTTTCGGCTCCCAACGACAATGGTGCTGGATCCTGGCTTACCACGGGGCTGGCAGGGATCCCTGTGCCTGACTGCTGAAGATCAGCTGGAGGCGCGCCCTGCTCGGACAACTTTCCCCTCTGACTCGCTACCAGCAGCGCCACAGCTTCGGCTCCCTCCACCACGGGCAACGCCCATGCCTTCAAGTCGCTTTCATCGTACTTCTGAACACGATCCCCTTTTAAAATTGGGAAATCGCGCACCACATCCAAATCCTTCGCTCCATTAATGACGAAGCACTTGCCGTCACGAATTAGTATGATGCGAGCACTCTTGCCGAAAGGTCCAACGAAAGCGCTCATTGCACTCCATAAACTTCGCGGAACCTCTAACGATTGCTGTTTGAGCATCGACTTTGATGCACCCAGCCAAAATACCCCCTCATCCGCCCAAGTGGGAAGCCACGTGATGAGTAAACTGAAAAAAATCACAGTTGGTATCTTCATTGTTATAGGCTGGGTTTCCAAAGAAGATTGGGATTAATGTCTGCGGTCGCTGGCAACGGCCCCGGACCCTCACCCTCATCGAGCTTTTTTATGGTTGGAGTCCCGTTGACGGTATAGGACGCTGTGGTGCTTCCGTTCTGATTTGCAGTAGCGGTCAGCGATACGTTCCAACTAGAACGCCATTTTAACCATTTGAGATATTGCTTCTCATGGGTCGCGGTGTTCTCGACATAAACCCTTGCTATAAAGGTCTCGTCACGTTTTCCACTTTGTAGTTTGCCAATATTGGTGCCTCCCGAAATCGACCAGGTACCAGCACTATCCAGCCACAGGCCCATTGGCCACGCCGGCCGATCCGACGCCTTGATCTCCTTGATATCACCGAGGTCCTGAAAAGGTTGCGGTATCGGCGCGTCAGTGATGTCTCCGTCTCTGCAAGGCACTGTCGCCAAACTGTAGGTCCATTTGCCGTTGCTGGCGGTAAACTCGCCGCCATTGGAGGCGATGACGTCTTGGGAGATTTTAAGCTGCCACTTTTGAACCTCCGCTCTGATCACAGCTTTACTCGCACCGTTCCCATTGGGCTTCGGGCGCACCTTGCACTGCATGATCATGGTCTTCGCGGGTGCGGGTAAAACTTCAATTTCAGGGATGCTCCCAAGCCCCGACAAGCCACTCAATTTCGCCAACGGGTTTGGCGCTGCCACCTCGGCCTTCCAACTGCCAGGCACCACCTCAAACTCTAACGGTATGGGTTGGGCGTTCTGCGATTGGGACGTGTTCACGACACTTGGGGAGGCACTGATGGCAATCGTATCTTCTGATACCGAGCTTCCGGCGGGAATGGTTAAAGTGCAGGCGGTCTCGCTTTCCCCGGACGCCCCTGCGGATTTAACGAAAATCGTCGCAAGGTCATTATCCTGCCGGCCTTCCGCACTGCGCACCGTGCGGTACTCACGATTGCCGCCCGACCAATCCTCTTGGCTTTTATCGATATAACTGGTGTAGCCGGTGGCTCCAATTTCATCGGGAGTGGAATCCGGCGGCCCATATGTGCCCTCAGGGGGGAGATCAAACTGAGTGTATCCGCCGTCCACGTAAAATGGATCGCCCGACGCATCGACCCACGACCCGCTCTGGCCCGCGTTGCCCATCGCATCACCAATCGAATTGTTGGATCCGCCGTAACCCGAACTGGTTGTCCATCCTCCTCCGCCAACGAGCCCCTGTGGGATGTCGTTGGAGGAAACAAGGGACCATCCCCCGCCATCCCACACCCAATTGTACTCATGCACCGTGCCCTTTACACCGCTGTAACTCGAAAGGCCCCACTTCACTTGGATCTTGGCCATCGAGGGGGGCTGGTCCGCCGCGTCGTCGCGCGCGTCGAATCGTCGTGCGACCGCTGGTTCGATCTCCAGCGCGTTGCTGCGGTTCGCGCTGTCGCCTGTGAAGAAGGGGTTTGCCGGATCTTCAATCCCATTGCCCACTGCAAATTGCAGCGTGCGGCCCGCCGCCAAACTCAGATGAGAAGCACAAGATCGAGTTCGAGGAATGGATGCTCGATGATGAGGCGAAGGTCAGCGCGTGAGGTAGTGGCGGAGAAATGATGGAGATCACCGCATCCCAGCCTCGGCAGAGGCGGCAGGTCATCGCCCACGGTTTCAACCGTGAGGGATCGCGCGAGCGGCAAGGCCCGAGTCCCAACAGGTACGACAGAGGCATTCTTTCGTCCCTGCCGGGGCACCCGCCTGGCTTAGCGTTTGCCCGCAGATGACTCTGTGGGCAATTGCCTGCCGTCCCTGGTGGGACTCAAACCTTGCCTGGACAACGCCGACCAAACCACTCCCCAAAACTCACCTTTCCCGAGGCGAATCAACTCACCGCATCCCCACCCTCGGGTGTGGCGGCAGGCCATAGCCCACGGTTTTTTAACCGTGGGGATCGCGCGAGCGCAAACCAGGGGTGCCGGAGCTTCCTTGAACTTCTGGGAGTTCGGAGTTGTGCCTGTTCTCGATGTGTTGCGAGCCGGGACGGGCTCGCCTACATGGCGACTCAAGCTGCGGCGGCGCGCTCAGCCGCGCTCGATTCACTTCAGCTCCTGAATGCGGATGTTCTTCCACATGACTTCCTTGCCCACGGCGGCGGCGTTCTTGCCGATGCCATGCACCTGGAGGGCGATGACTCCTTCCTTGGTCAGCTCGTCGGTGAAGTCGGCTGCGGGCACACCATTGAGGAGGGTCTTGATGCTGCTACCACGGCACTCGATGCGCGCCTGGTTCCACTCGCCCTGCTTGAAGGCCTTGCGCGCGGCCTCGTTGTTCTTCAGGTCGAAGAGCCACCCGCGCCGCCCCTCATCATACACGCCGCCGGTGTAGGCGCGAGGGCTGGGGTCGATCTCAAACTGGTAGCCATGCACGCGGTCGGCGGGGAATTTCTTTTTCTTCCCGGCGATCTCCACCTCGGTCTCCTTCGTGTAGTAATCGCTGCGGAACTGGATGCCGGAGTTCATCGAGGGGTCCACCTTGAACTCCAGCTCGAGGATGAAGTCCGAGTAGCGCCGCGCGGTGCAGAGAAAGGAGTTCCCCGTGTCCGGCACGGTCTTCCCCACGATGGCGCCGTCCTGCACGCGATACTCAGCCTTCCCGCTATGCTGCTCCCACCCGGTGAGCGTGGTGCCATCGAAGAGCGGGACAAACGCATCTGCGGCATGACTGGAGAAGGCGAGCGAGAAGGCGACGGCGGAGAGTGTGAGACAATGCTTCATGAGGCCCACACAACGCGCCAGCGCGCGGCAGTCTGGCAGGAAATCAATCGCGCTGCCGCAAGGCGGGCGGTGAGCCGGGGCGGCGCGGCACCCCATGCGCTGCATCGGCGCCGACTGCGCCGCCTGAAGGCGGGACTCCAGCAGTGAGAGGCGGAGGCCGCAGCCACGCAGTCTCACTCTGCCTCGGGCTCGACGAGGTGGGAGAGCAGATCGAAGTCGGAGTACAGGATGTTACCCACGCGCCACGCGCCACGCGCCGCCGGTAGCGCGGCGCAGGTGCAGGCGGATCGACTCATCGTGATCGTAGTTGCGGAACGTGACGCTGACGGCGGCGGATGCGTCGGTCGTCTTCACACTGGTGACGCGCAGCTTGGTGATCTGCACATCCTGCGCGTTGTAGAACACATCGAAGTCAAGCTTCCCGGGCTCCTCCTTGCTGGCCTGGATCTCCTTCCACAGCAGGGTGGCGAATCCGGGTGCGAACCACGCGCGCAGCCCCGCCTCGGTGATGGGATCACCGCCGAGAGGTCCGCGCCCGGCGGCGTGTTCCGCGTAGAGCCGCAGGACGAAGTCCTCGGGCTTTGCGGCCGGGGTGATGGCAGCCGCAGGCTTTGCAGGCTGGGCACAGGTAAGGCTGGTGACAGCGAGGAGGGAGAGAGCGATGAGAGCGGTCAAGGAATTCATGCCGCGCATGGTGGCCGCATCCGCGCTGCCA
This sequence comes from Verrucomicrobiaceae bacterium, assembly GCA_031411695.1. GTDB lineage: Bacteria > Verrucomicrobiota > Verrucomicrobiia > Verrucomicrobiales > Verrucomicrobiaceae > JAIBCL01. Next base: position 6,194 of record JANOBO010000099.1, on the reverse strand, counting down.
CGCAACAACGCTGGATACTTCCGCGCGGCCGGGTAGCGTGCGCGGCTCATGCCGGAAGCAAAGCCTGCAAATCCCCTGGCCGATCTGTTGCTCACCGTGGTGCTGCCCTCGGCGGCGCTGGAGTGGCTGAGCGTGCCGGCGCGGCTCGGCCCTTTTTGGGCGCTGGTGGTGGCGGCGCTGCTGCCACTGGGATTCGGCGTGTATTGCTACCTCACCCGCAGCGGGCTGAACTTCTTTTCCGTGCTCGGCCTCGTGGCCGTCATCATCACCGGCGGGCTGGGCCTGCTGAAGCTCGATGCGTTCTGGTTTGCCATCAAGGAGGCGAGCGTGCCGGTGTTTCTCGGCCTGGCCTTTCCGCTGAGCCATCGCTGGGGCAGGCCGTTGATCGAGTCCATCCTGCTGACGCCACAGCTCATCAACCGCGCGGCGGTGCAGAAGGCGCTGGTGACGCCGGAGCTGCGCGCGTCCTTTGCGGCGCTGCTGCTGCGCGCGTCGTGGGGCATGGGCTGCGGCATGCTGCTGTCAGCCGTGGGAAACTTCGCGCTGGCGATGCATCTGCTCGGCGGCAAGGAGCCGGGCAGCGAGGCATTCGTGAAGAGCATCGGCACGCTGAACTGGGCGGGCTTCCTCGTCATCGGCGTGCCGCTGGTGGGCGTGATGCTCCTGGTGATGATGGGCTTTCTGCGCGCGGTGCAGCGCCTGACGGGGCTGGAGCGCGACGACTTGCTAAACTCGGGGAAGACGGTGCGCAAAATCGTGCGCCACCCGCCGCCGTCGCCATAGCGAAGCCCCGCAAGCGGGGCGCCAGCCGCGCTCACGCGGTGAGCTCGGCCGCTGCCTTCGCCAGACCGGCCACGTCGGCGATGCTGATGATCTTGGCGCTCTTGTCGATGCGCCTCATCATGCCGGCGATGGCCGCATCGGGACTGAGCTCGAGAAACAAGGCATCCTCCTGCGCGGCGAGGCCCGCGAGCGTCTCCGCCCACCGCACGCTGCCGGTGACCTGGCTGGCGAGCGTGCGGCGGATGTCGGCGGCGGTGCCGACGGCGCGCGCCTCAACATTGCACACCACGGGAATGCGCGGCGTGCGCAGCTCCGTCTGCTCCAGCACGGCTGCCAGCTTGTCCTGCGCGGATTTCATCAGGCGCGAATGATAGGCGCCGGCGACGGGAAGCGGGATGGCCTTCACGATCCCCTTCCCTTTCGCGCCCGCGATGGCCGCCTCGATGCCGGCGACGGAGCCCGACAACACGATCTGCCCGGGCGCGTTCAGGTTCGCCACGTCCACGTCACACTCGCGCGCGAGCTCGCGCACTGCGGTCTCCTCGCCGCCGATCATCGCGGCCATCGCGCCGGCAGTCTGCTCGCACGCCTCCTCCATGAATGTGCCGCGCTGATGCACGAGGCGCAGCCCGGACTCGAAATCAAACGTGCCCGCCGCGGCGTGCGCGGTGAATTCTCCGAGTGAAAGGCCGGCGCACGCGGCGATGTCCAGCGCGGGCACCGTCTCCCTCAGCGCGGCGAGGGCGGCCAGACCGTGCACAAACAAGGCGGGCTGGCAGCGCGACGTCTTGGTCAGATCCTCGACGGGCCCGACATACATGAGGCGGTTCAAATGGAAGCCGAGCACGTCGTCCGCCTTTTCAAACATGACCCGCACCGCAGGAAACGCCTCTGCGAGATCCTTGCCCATGCCCACCTTCTGCGCGCCTTGGCCCGCAAACAACAACACCACTCGCTTGCTCATCTGTGTATTTGATTCGTCCGTTAAGGTTTCAGCCTTTCTCTAATCAGATCAGCGCTGGCGACAACCTTTTCCTCCAGCAGACGCGCGCCGTGGCGCATGGCGTCCGCCACGTCCATCGAGTCCGGCTTGATCTGCAGCAGCAGATCGAAGGCCCGCGACAACTCCGCGCTGTGCTCGATGCCGCCCGCGATGCCGATCACCTTCTTACCCGCCGCGCGCGCCATGTCCGCCACGCCAGCGGGACCTTTGCCATTCAGCGTCTGCGCATCGAGCTTCCCCTCGCCGGTGATGACGAGGTCCGCTGCGGCGATGCGCGGCGCGAGGCCGATGATGGAGGCGATGAGATCGAAACCCGGAACGAGCCGCGCGCCGCAGAAGCTCATCAGCGCGAACCCGAGGCCGCCCGCCGCGCCCGCGCCGGGCTCATCGCGGAAGTCCACGCCGAGATCGCGCGCCACGAGGTGCGCCAGTTTCTCCAGCCGCGCCTCGAAGAAGGCAAAGTCGCGCACGCCCTTCTGCGCGCCATAGACGCGCGTCGCGCCGTCCACGCCCAGCAAGGGGTTCCGCACATCGCAGGCGACGAGCACCTCGCGAGGAGTCAGCGCGGACGGCAGGATGGAATGGACGCGCTCGAAGTCGCGCGGGAGACTTGTCACCGCGCATCCCGCCGCGTCGGCAAATGTGAAGCCCAGAGCCTGCGCCATGCCGATGCCGCCGTCATTCGTCGCGCTGCCACCGATGCCGATGATGATGCGCTGCACATCGCGAGACAAAGCATCGCGGATCATCTCGCCCGTGCCGCGCGTGCTGGCCGCATCCGGTTGCGGCGGGACATCGCTCACCTGCACGAGGCCGGCGGTGGCGCTCATCTCCATCACCGCCTCAGGTCCGGCGCCCCGGTTCACGATGCCGTATGCAGCGCTGATCGCGCGGCCGAGCGCGTCGTGCGCCGCGATCTCGATCCTCGTGCCGCCACGAGCGGTGACGACCGCATCCGTCGTCCCTTCGCCGCCATCGGCCATCGGGCAAAGATCGATGACAGCGCCTTCAAACACACGGGCCAGCCCACGCTGTACCGCCGCGCCCGCCTCGGCGGCGGTCAGCGATCCCTTGAACTTGTCCATCGCAATAAGAATGCGCATCGGCGGATGGTGACGAGCGTTCGGCCCGCGCCAAGAAGTTTGGTTTGAATGAACAAGAAGCGATCGCAGTGATCTGCGGCCTGGAGCGATGCACAACAACAGCCGTTGGGTGTAACCGCACCGAATCGAAGCAGGCTCATTGGGATCCAAGGCAGAACTGAGTCAGCGGTGACACATTGCAGAGGTCCGCACGCTGAACCGTGTCACCGCTGACGCGGTGCGCCGTTTGGACAGATCGTGATTCCGACTGCGTCCGTGCGTTGTCAGCCACGGCTTCTGTTGTGCCGCCCTGCTGGGGCTCACCGCCTTTCTGCAAGCACGCGCGACACGCTCCCGTTTCATCAGCCCATGAATCGCATCATCCTCCTTATCATCGCGCTCATCTCCGCGCCCATCACTCGCGCTGCGGATCAGAAACCAAACGTGATCCTGATGCTGATCGATGACATGGGCTGGACGGACTTGGGCTGCTACGGCAGCAAGTACTACGAGACGCCGCACATCGACAAGCTAGCGGCGGACGGCGTGAGATTCACGCAGGCTTACTCGGCGTGCACCGTTTGCTCACCGACACGCGCGGCAGTCCTGACGGGTAAATATCCCGCGCGTCTGCACATCACGGACTGGATCGCCGGCCACAACCGCCCTGGCGCGCGGCTGAAGATTCCGGACTGGAAGAAGGAGCTGCCGCTGGAGGAAGAAACCATCGCCGAGCGGCTGAGGAGCGCAGGGTATGCGACCGCGAGCATCGGCAAGTGGCATCTCGGCGGACCCGCATTCTGGCCGGAGGCGCAGGGCTTTGACCGCAACATCGCCGGCACCGACGGCGGCTCCCCTCCGAGCTACTTCTCGCCCTACAAGATCAAGACGCTGACAGATGGGCCGGAGGGAGAGTTTCTCACCGACCGGCTGACGTCTGAGGCCATCGGCTTCATCGAGAAAAGCAAGGACAAGCCTTTCTTCATCTACATGCCGCACTACGCGGTGCACACGCCGATCATGGGGAAGAAGGAAGTGATCGCAAAATACCAGGCAAAGCGCGCGGACGGCGGACACTGCAATCCCGTTTACGCAGCGCTGGTCGAGAGCGTGGATGACAGCGTCGGTCGCCTGCGCGCGAAGCTGGATGAATTGAAGCTCACGCAGACCACGATCTTCATCTTCACCAGTGACAACGGCGGGCTCAGCGGAACGGTGAACGGCGGCGGCTGGAAACGCGGACCGACGGACAACTCCCCTTCGCGATGGGGCAAAGGCAGCGCGTTCGACGGCGGCGTGCACATCCCGCTCATCGTCTCTTGGCCGGCAAAGGTGAAGGCCGGCGCGACGTGCGATGTGCCGGTGATCAGTTGCGATCATTACCCGACCTTGCTGGAGGCGACGGGCGTCCCCGCGAAGGATGGGCAGACGATCGATGGCGAATCCCTCATGCCTCTGCTCACACAAACCGGAAATCTCAAACGCGACGCGATCTACTGGCACTACCCGCATTACCATCCTGGCAGCGCGACGCCATACAGCGCGATCCGCGAGGGCGACTGGAAACTGATCGAGTGGTTTGAGGACAGTCACGTCGAGCTTTACAATTTGAAGCGCGACATCGGCGAGATGGACAACGTCGCTCCAGTCCATACCGAAATCGCCAGCCGGCTGGTTGGGAAGCTGCATACGTGGCGAACCGGGGCCGGCGCGCAATTGCCCACGGCGAATCCGCAATACAACGCCGAGAGATCGTGGGGCGAGCCGGGACCGGCGCAGGCTGGCAAGAAGCCAAAGGCCGGCAAGGCGAGGTAGCGCTCCACCCCGCCGCACCGCCCCGATGGCCGCCCTTATTTCGGATAAGAGAGAAAGTTGTTGTCGAAAAACACGCGGGCCAGAATACTGCACGAGGCTCATCGACGTACGCATGAAGCCAACACCCAAACCCAACTGGAGGATATCGAAGTGAAGTTCAAATGCCCCTCATGCAACATGCAGCTCAAGGCCGAACCGGAGACGGCAGGCAAAGTCGTGCGCTGCCCCGGTTGCAACACCAAGCTGCAGATCCCGCAATCGCTCGATGCGCCCGCCGACGGCCTGACGCCCGCACCCGATGGAGCGGGAGATCACTTTGGCGACCACCACGGCAGCATCAGCAGCAGCAGCGTCGAGCAGCCGCAGATCGATTACACGCCGCAGAAGCCGGAGCGGCAGGGGTGGATCGAAAGTGATCCGACGAACGCGAACATCTGGGTCAGTCTCGCCATCGGCACAGTGGCGACGGCAGCCTTCCTCGGTGTCATCATGTCATTCTCTCCGCCACCCGGCCTCGCATCCTCGCAATTCAACCTGATGCAGTACCTGGCCAATGTGTGGAAGGGCCATCTGCCAGTGAACGGGCTGAACACGCTGTTCTTTTTCTGGGCGATGGCGATCCTGTACCTCAAGCTCGAGAAGCTCCGGCATCAACGCCGCGCGTTGCTCCTCGACGTGCTGCCGGTCGAGCTCGGAAATGAGATCAACAGCGAGACGGTGGGCTCGTTCATCGATCACATTTACGGACTGCCGCACCGCCTGCGTGACAGCCTGATGGTGAACCGCATCCGCAAGGGGCTGGAACTCTTCGAAGGAAAACAAAACACCGCCGACGCCGTCACACTCATGTCCGCGCAGTCCGACATCGACAGCTCCCGCATCGGCGGCAGCTACTCGCCGGTGAAGGCGTTCCTGTGGGCGATCCCGATCATGGGTTTCGTCGGCACGGTGCTCGGACTTTCGCACGCATTGCTCAGCCTGAACTTTGACAACCTCGACGACGTAAAGGCGATCATTGCGGTGCTCAAGGGTGTGATCAACGGCCTCGGCGGCGCCTTTGACGCCACGCTGGTCGGCCTCGTGTTTGCCATGCTGCTGAACTTTCCGATGAACGCGCTGGCGAAGGCTGAGGACGACAATCTGAACGACATCGACGCCTTTTGTAACGAGGTGCTGATCCCCCGCTTCAACGACGGCGGCCACATCGCCGGTGGTGACCCTGCCGGCATGATGGACTCTCTGGTCAAGGCTGTGGCCGGCGCGCAACGGGAGTTTCTCGGCGATCTCGACGCGCTGTCCGCTAAGATCGTGGAACAGGCGCACAACCTCGACAAGCGCGCCAACGCGCATCAGGAGAAAGTGGACATGGAGTTTGCCAAGGCGCTGAACCGGATGCGCGATGACTTTACCGGTGCGGTGACGGAAAGCGTGCGCAGCAGCACGGAGTACACGCGCGCGCTGGCCAGCGGCATCCAGAGCCTGAACAATCTGTTGTCTGAACTGGGCGGGAA
>JANOBO010000098.1:0-10133 GCA_031411695.1 Verrucomicrobiaceae bacterium | reverse complement strand
GGCGACGGCGCGCTGGCCTTTTTTTGCCGCAGGCGGACCTCCGACGGATGGAAACCCGAGATGCTGCACGACGAGCGGACGCGGCGCGATGAGCGACGCGATCTCGGCATCGCCAAACTCGTGCAACAAGCCGAAAACATTGCGATAGATCGGCTCCTGCCAGAGATCCTCGCGCGGCGCGAAGTAGCCCCACACATAGACGGAGCTGATGCGCGTATCGAGCGCGCCGGAATAGAGCGCGATGAGGCCACCTTCGCCGAGGCCGGCGACGAGCACTGGCAGCTTCTCCGGCCGCGCGCCGAAATAATCCATCAACGATAAAATCTTCTGCACCTCGTAGCCGATGATGTGGCGGCCGAGGATGAACGACTGCCGGTAGATCCACTCCCGGTGCGGGCAATTCGTCTTCATGCCGAGCCGCTCGCTGCCGGAGAAATCCGATGCGCGGCTGATGAGCGCCGGGATTACGATCTCACATCCGCTGTAGGCCAGCATCGCATCATCGGCCAACTTTTCCGGAGCTGTGTCCGCGTCGGGGATGTAGATGACACGCGCGACCGGTTTGCTCTTCGGTTGAATGAGAATGCCTTCGCCATGCACGCCTTCGAACACCCGCCAGCGCACGCGAAGGATGCGCGCCTTGTCCGTTTCAGCGAGCAGCGCCGGCTGCGTGGTGTCGCCAATGAGTTCGAGCGCCTTCACCGGCACGCGCGGATCAATCGCGCCGATGATCGTCTTCAAATGCTCGCGATGCGCCTCTGCATCACCGGGCCACTGCGCGGCGCGCGCAGCCTTTGCCTTGGCGGTCTCACGTAGCAAAAACTTGTCCACACCAGCGACCATCGTCGCCGAGAAATCCGGATTGGGCTCGAGCGCCTGCGTGCCCGTCAAAACCTGCGAATGGGCTGCGGTGGCAACCGCGAGAACTGCGAAGATAGCTTTCATGCGGTGAAGCACTACTGGCTGCCGCGTGCAGTCCTTTCGCTTCAGGGAGGGCTACTCGATCTACTCGTTCTGGATCTGCACGAGCTTCCAATCCCAGGGCCAGCGGCCTTTCTTCAGCCAATGGAAGACCCAGGGCTCCTTCGTGCGATTCACGCGATCCGTCACCATCTGGCTCACGGGGTTGCCGTTGCCTTCGATCTTGATCTTCAGTTTCACGATGCCGATCTCGTTCGTGCCTTTTTGAAAGGTCGTCTCCGTTTTTAGCGAGAGCAAAAAATAGCCGGAGAGCACGTCCTGGCCGGTCTGCACGGCGGCCGCGCGATCATTGCCAAAGTCATCGAGGTACTCGTCGGCCAGCATGGCGCGGATCGTCTTCCAATCCCGTTTCTCCACGGCGTGGAGCAGCTTTGCCTGCGCCCGGCCGAGCTGCTCGGCGGGCGATTGGAAGAACAAAAACCACACCGCCCAGCCTGCGATGACGACGAGAAGGAGCGCGACAATTGCGGCGATGATATGACGATGATTCATGAGAGTTTGTCGCCCACGCTTAGCGCTGCCCGGGCGCGGGGAAACCTGATTTTCAAAAACCCCCGCACGAAAAACGCCGTGCTCCTGGGTAGGGAGCACGGCGTCTCAGTGATCGCATCTGCGAATGAGAAGGGCGAATCAGTCGCGGACGACGAAGAGCATCGTGTCGCCGTTGCGGTGGACCTTGAGAAAAACGGTCTGCTTGTTGCCTTTCACGAGCCCTTTGGCCTCGCCGATGTTTTTCACGGGCTGGCGGTTGATGGCTTGAATGACATCACCCTCCTTCAGGCCGACGGCCGCAGCGCTGCTGTCTGCGTCGATCTTGGTGACGACGACTCCCTCGACGCCTTTCGCGATGCCGTATTTCTCGGTCAAGGTGGATGACAAGTCCTGCGCCGTGACGCCTGCGAGCAGCTCGGACGACCCTCCGCTGCTCTTCGGGGTGCCAGAGCCGCCCGCGGCGACGGCATCGTCAGGCAGCGACTCGAGCGTGGCGTTCAGCGTGACTTTCTTTTTGTCGCGCATCACCTCCAGCGCGATCTGGGAGCCTGGCTTGTTGCCGCTGACGATGAGTCGGAGCGTCGAACTGTTGTCCACGCGTTTTCCGCCCACGCTGACGATCACATCGCCGACCTCGACGCCAGCCTTGCCCGCAGGGGAATCGCTGCCGACCATCATGACCACCGCGCCACCTTGATCGGTGAGGCCGAGATCCTTCGCCGTCTCGCCATCGAGGTCCTTGATCTGCACGCCGAGGAAGCCGCGCTGCACTTTTCCATTGGCGAGGAGGTCCTCGACGACGGAGAGCGCCATGCCGATCGGGATGGCGAAGCCGATGCCGGCGTTCATGCCAGAGCGGGAGAAGATGGCGGTGTTGATGCCAACCACGCGGCCGAGCGCATCGACGAGCGGGCCGCCGGAGTTCCCTGGATTGATGGAGGCGTCGGTTTGAATGAAGTTCTCAAAGCCGGCATTCTTGCCCTCGCGGACGATGCCGATGTTGCTGCGGCCAAGGGCGCTGACGATGCCCTGCGTGACGGAGTGTGCCAGCTCCATCGGCGCGCCGGCGGCGAGGACGATGTCGCCCACGCGCAACTTGGCGCTATCGCTGATCGTCGCCGGCTGCAGAGCAGTCGCGTCGATTTTGATCAACGCCACATCGGTGAGCGGATCACGACCGACGACCTTTGCGAGATGAGTCTTGGTGTAACCGTTGGCGCCATCGACGGCAACCTCCAGCTTGTCAGCGCCTTCGACGACATGATTGTTCGTCAGGATGTAGCCGTCGGCGGAGATGATCATGCCGGAGCCGACGCCGAGGCGCTGATCTTTCTGTGGCGGCGGTGCCGGACGTTGCGCACCCGGGGCTTTCCGACGCGGGCGCTGTTGATCCGGATCTTGGTCTTCGAAAGGATTGCCGCCTTCTTCATTTTCATCCGGCAGTCCGAACCAACGGCGGAAAAAGGGCTCCATGCCGGGTGGGATCTGCGGCATCCCGCCCATCCCGTCCAAGCCGCGCTTGGGCTTGCCGGAAGAGGTGATGGTGACCACGCTGGGAAGGATCTTGTCCACCACGCTCGAGTAGCTCATCTGCAGCTGGCCGTTGGCGGGCAGGGGGCTTTCGTCCTTCTTCAATTTCGCGCGGAACTCCTCGACCGTGATCTTGGGTTGATCGACCCCGTGCGCGAGGCTCCCGACGGCGAATCCGGCCAGCAGCAGGGTTGTTTTGAAGAATGAGGTTTTTGTCATGGTTGTCTTTGGATCAGGGTTTGTCGTGGCATGTCGCCAGAGGTACAACGCCGCTGGGCGGCGGGTCGGTATGTCGGAATGGAAATCGAAAGCGCTTTTTTGAGCCGCTGATGTTACGCCGACGGATGTGCGGATGCTGCAAAGATTCAGGTGCGCTGATTTTCCAGCCGACGGATGGTTTCAACGTGCGCCCGCCTCATGCTGGCGCACGGCGGAGATGAAGTCCGGCAGGTAGTCGCGCGCCTTGGCTTCGCCCACGCCGCGGATTTTCAGGCCGGCCTCAATCGATGCCGGCTTCAGGCGCGTGATGAACTCCAGCGTCTGGTTGCTGAAGATCCGGTAGGCGGGCACGCCTTCGCTTTGCGCCAGTGCGTTGCGCAGACGTTTGAGTTTCTCAAACAGTGCCTCGTCGAAACCGAGCTCGCGCGCCGCGACCTCGCTGGTGGGTGGCCGCGCGGGCGCGCCGGATTTCTCGCCGCTGCGGGAGGGCCAGTGCATTTTGATCTGGCCGCCGAGCTTCATGAACTCGCCGCCCTTCGCGGTGATTGTGACTTTGGGGAATTCCCCGCCGCTGCTCTCGATGAGGCCTTGCTTTTCCAGCTCGATAAACATCGGATGCAGCGCCTGCGTGCCGAGGCGTTTGAGAAGACCATACGTCGTAAGCTGATCGAGCCCCGCATCGACGATCTCCTTCGACCGGCTGCCCACCAGCATCTGAATGATGCGCCCTTTCCCGTAGCGTCCCTCCCAGTCGCCATCTGGTTTCTTCCGCGACATACGGGCCACGCCGCTGAGCACCTGACGCACGAGCGTGATCTCATCGGCAGCGCCATCACGGGGTGGCTGCGCGCCTTGGCCTCGGCACACATCACACGAGCCGCAGGGCGTGCTCTCGCCCTCGCCGAAATACGCGAGGATCTGCTGCTGGCGGCAGCGCTGCTCATCATAGCAGAGGTCGATCATCGCCTTGAGCTTGGCCCGGTCGCGGCGCTCCTTTTCCCGCAGAGCGGCGGTGTCGAGCTTCAAGTTCCGCACGAGCACGTCGGGGCGCAGCAGGCGCGTGCCGCGGATGCGTCTGCCGGGGATGTCGTAGCGCTCAATGTAGCCGGCGCGTGACAAGTGGCTGAGCGCCGAGCCGACGGCCATGCTGTTTTTCACGCCGGCGTGCTCGGTGATGTCATCGATGCTGGCCTCCACCTCGTGCTGATTGTTCGCCCAGTTCAACAGCGACTGATAGACGCTGTGGATGGTCTCGACGGTGGGGTTGTTTCCATCGATGAAAAAATCCTGCGTCTTGGTGTCCGCAAAATTGAAGAACAGCTCGCAGTGTGAGGGCTCGCCATCCCGGCCCGCGCGGCCGGCCTCCTGGTAATAGGCCTCGACGCTGCCGGGCACATCGAAGTGGACGACGAAGCGCACGTCTGAGCGGTCGATGCCCATGCCGAATGCGTTCGTGGCGACGGCAACGTCGTTCTTGCGGGAGATGAACTTGTTCTGCCGATCCTCGCGCTCCTTGTCATCAAGCCCGCCGTGGTACTCGATGACCTTGCTCTTCCACCCGCGCAGCACCTCGCCCACTTCCTCGACCCGCTTCCGCGTCGTGCAATAGACGATGCCGGTCTTCCACTGCGCGACGATCTCCTTCAGCCTCTGGTATTTGTCGTCGCCCTTCTTCGTGTGCGTGACGTTGAGGCTGAGGTTCGGGCGCTCGAACCCGCGCACTGTGATGAAGGGATCCCGCAGCTCGAGCACGCGGCAGATGTCGTCCCGCACCTCCGGCGTGGCGGTGGCTGTGAGCGCCACAACCTGCGGCCTGCCGAGGTTTTCCAGCGCTTCGCCGAGCCGGAAATAATCCGGCCGGAAATCGTGGCCCCATTGTGAGAGGCAGTGCGCCTCATCGACGGCAAAGAGTGCGATCTCCACCTGCCGCATCGTGTTCGTGAACATCCGGCTGCGGAACCGCTCGGGCGCGACATACACGAGCTTGTACTCGCCGCGCCGCAGGGCGTCGATGCGCTCCGTCTGCTCGGCGAGGGAGAGCGTGCTGTTGATCAGCGTGGCGGGAATGCCGCGCCGCTCGAGAGCATCCACCTGATCCTTCATCAGCGCGATAAGCGGGCTGACGACGATTGTCACGCCTTCCATCACCATCGCCGGCAATTGGTAGCACAGCGATTTGCCGCCGCCTGTCGGCATGATGACCAGGGAGTCCCGTCCGCCGAGAATGTTCGCCATCACATCTTCCTGGCCGTCGAGGAACTCGCGAAAGCCAAAGTACTTCCGCAGCGCCTCGCGGGCGTCGTGGATCGGTGTGGTCAGCGTGTCAGTTTCCGGCTCCATGTGGCGGGCCGGCACTGTTGCGAGGCGCGGAGAAAAAGAAAGGTGCGAGCCGGTCGGCGGCGCTTATTCCGCTTGGGGCTCCTCGTCCTGATCGGGGGCCAGCGTCATCTGCGGCGTGACCTTGATGCCCATGCGGCGGTAGTAGTCGAGCATCTTCTCCGTGGCCACGCGGCCTGCTTCGAGCACCATGCGGATGCTCTCGGTTTCCTGGACCGGCGCCGTTTCCATGAGTCGTGTGGACATAAGCAGTGAGAAGAGTTGATCGAAGGTGTGGGTTTCGCTGTGCGCGATCCTCAGCGGCGGCGGCGCGGCATTGTCCCACACGCCCCATTCGTCCGCAAGCGGCAGGTAGTCCGCGAGAAAGTGCTTCCGGCTGCGGATGAAGCGGCGCGTCACATCCGCATCTGGCACATGATGACCGCCGACTCTCACCCGAAGTGCCACGCGCCGCACTGCCTGTGCCGCCGACTCGATCACGATGGAATGCAGCACGAAGCGATAGCCCAGTGCCTTCGCATCCCGCAGCATGGCCAGGTACGTCCTGCCGCTGAGCGTGGACTCGATGGCAAAGCTGGCCTTTGCCGCCATCAGGGCGCGCGCCTCCTCGATGAGCACGCGCCCGGCCTTGAAGGCCGAGAGCGACGCGTCCAGCGGCGACAGTCCGCGCGCGATTTCATCCGCGTTCAGAAAGCGCATCAGGCCCATGCGCGGCAGCAGCTCGCGCGCCAGTGTGGTCTTCCCCGCGCCATTGCAGCCGCCAATGACGCATAGCGTGGGCGTGGTGGCGGAGGTCTTCATGCGGTGACGAATGCAGCGGCCTGCCCCATCTTCGCGTACACCTCGCGGCCGGAGGCGCTGTGTTCCAGAAGATCATCCGCAAAGCGCACACGCCCCGGCTCGAAGAGAGTGACCAGCGATGAGCCGCCAAAGCGGAAGAAGCCTTTCTCCTCGCCTTTCTGCACGGGCTGGCCCGCCGCAAACGTCTGGCCCACGGAGCCGACGCACGTCGCGCCGATCTCGAGCAGGAGCACCTCCCCCAGCGCCGTTGTTTTCAATGACGTGACCACGCGCTTGTTTTCCCAAAGTATCGTCGGCCGCCGCCGCAGCGCGATGGGGTTCACCGAGTACAGCGGCCCATTGATCAACCGCGGCCCGCCGGGCGTGCCGCTGAACGGAAAATGAAACCGATGATAATCCACCGGGCACAGCCGCGAGATGAGCACGCTGCCTCTCGCGAAGCGCGCCGCCAGCGCCGGATCAGCCAGCAGGGCCGCCACATCGAACTTCACGCCTTTGACAAAAAAATCCCCGCCCACCGATGCATCCGCGATGGCCAGGTGCCTGCCGTCCGCCGGAAAAATGACCGCGTCCTCCCGCGTGTCCACCGGTCGCGCGCCGGGCTTCAACTTGCGGGCGAAGAACTCGTTGAAGCTGGAGTACTCGCCCGGCGACTTCTCGAACTCTGACCAGTCCACGCCATAGCGCTCGATGAAGCAAGAGACGCGCGCCCGGCTGGCCGCGCGGTCCATGCGCCAGCCGTAGAGGCGGGAGAAGAAGCCGCGCCTTGCCAGCGCGTGCAGCGGCAGCGCCCCGAGGGGGTGATCATAGACAAACCGCAGAAAGGCCTCGCCATAGACGGCCTCCGTCTCGATGCGGCCCGTGTGACGGTTAAAGAAGGTGATCAGCGGTGGCGCCTGGCTCATGAGTCGGGGCAAAGTGTGCAGAAATCCGGCACGGGCAAGCCGCGCCGCCGCGAGGCATTCGTTCCCACCACCAGGATCGTTTACAAAGCGCGCCACCACAGCTCGGGGCCGGCCGTGACGCTGTCTGCATGAAATCTCATCGGCAGGCTCTTACAGAATCCCGACAAACTTCCCGCATAAAACTGAAGCCGCGCTGACATGGCGGGTGTTAGAACCAGCCATCATGAAACTACTCCCAGCCTTTCTCCTGCTCACGACCAGCCTTGCGGCCCACGATGTGGCCACCACCGACCGCGAAGCGCTGCGGGTGCATCTACTGGAGGAGTGGCAGCGCGAGCGAACGCAAGTCGCCTCCACCGCCCCCACACTGCACCTCGCTGCTGCCGCTGTTGCGAATGCTGCAAACGCACCGGCCACCGCGAAAGCCTTTCTCCCCTTCACAAAGCTCGATCTGCGTGCCGACGACTCGTATCTCTACATCGAATCGAATGGACTGCCGGATCACAGCATGATGGTGGGCATCACGGCCTGGCAGCAGCAGGTGCCGCTGCCGCAGAACTACACGGGCGACAACATGTGGCGCATCCCGCTGACGCCGGTGCCCGCGAAGGAGCCTGCGATGATCAAGGGCCGCTTCCTGCGCGGCGCGATTGCACTCGCGGTGAACGGCGTGCCTATTTTCAATCCGCAGAACAATCGGGGCGAGATCTCGCAGGAGATCGGTGAGCTGGATCAATGGGGCGGGCACTGTGGTCGCGCGGATGATTACCACTACCACATCGCGCCGCTGCATTTGCAGACACAGGCTGGGAAGGGAATGCCGGTGGCGTATGCGCTCGATGGTTATCCGATCTTCGGGCTGACGGAGCCGGATGGCTCGCCTGTCGGCAAGCTGGATGAATGCCACGGCCACGAATCGCCCGCCGGCTATCATTATCATGCGGCGAACAAGTATCCCTATGTCATCGGCGGCTTTCATGGCGAGGTCGTGGAGGCGGGCGAGCAGGTCGATCCACAACCGCGAGCCAATCCCGTGCGTCCGGCTTTGCAGCAGCTTCGCGGAGCAAAGATCACCAGCTTCGAGAGCGGGGGCAAAGATGGCTACAAGCTCAGTTACGAAGTCTCTGGTGAGAAACGCAGCATCAGCTACTCGATCAACGCAGATGGCACTTATCCGTTCGCATTCGACAATGGCCGCGATGGCAAGACGACTAAAGTTTACACAGCAAGGCAGGGCGGCGGTGGCGGTGGCCCTCCTCGCGGCCCTGGTGGTGAAGGCAAAGGGAAGGGCAAAGGAAAGGGCCACGAAGAAGAAAGGAGTCGCGAACACTCCCCGCCTCCGCGCCCACAATCCGCAGTGCAGGGCATCCTCGATGTGAATGGTGATGGCGTCGTGACTGCTCAGGAGTTTGCCGAGAATGCGAAGACGAATGCCACAAAGAGCGGTGCCTCACTCGGCGAGTCGATGGCGAGAGCAAAGGAGCAGTTCAATGCCTTCGATCACAATCGCGATGGCAACCTTGATACTCCTGAACTCGAAGAACTCGCCGGCAATGCGCCTGCTGGAGAACGCCCGCGTCAGCCGCGTGGTGAAGAGCCAGGCGCTCGTGACGAAATGAAACGCGGTGGCGGCAAAGGACAAGCCTTCGTCGCACTCCCTGATCAACCTCGCAGCAGCGACGGCAACTTCACACTAAGCAGCTCCGTTGTCGAAGACCTCAAGAACCTGCCGGTGGAATTCACCGGCGATGGCGACGGCATCAGCCCGCCCCTGCAATGGACCGGCGCACCCGCTGCGACGAAAAGCTATGCGTTGATCATGGATCACGTCGCGCCTGATGGCGGCAAGAAATGGTATTGGACACTCTACGACATCCCCGCCAGCGCCGCGAACCTGCCGAAGAACTCACAAGACATCGGCAAACTCGGCACCGGCTTCAAAGGTGAAATCGGCTACGAACCACCGCACTCGAAAGGCCCTGGTGCGAAGACTTATGTGCTCACGATGTACGCTCTCTCCAGTTCGTTGGAAGTGCGTGACACGCCCGGTCGCGAAGAACTCCTCGCTGCGATGAAGGACAAGGTGCTCGCGAGTTCATCACTGCGTGTTGTTCACTCCAGTGGAGGATCGGTCGGATCAGACCGATCTGTCCGATCCGATCCCGGTGAAGCGCCGCCTACAGGCCCCGGTGGATTGCGACCGCTGGACAACAGCTTCAATCAGCCCAGCGGCACGCAGCTCGCACAAAACACCACACGTCCTCCCGAGCCTCCTCCATCCGGCGCAGGCGGGGGCCAAGCCAAGGGCGGCCCCGGCGGCGGTAAAGGGAAGGGCAAGGGTAAAGGAGGACCTCCTGGACTCATCAAGCCCAGCATCGCCGACACGATGAAGCTCAATGTCTATGCCGATAACTGGTTCATGCTTTACGTGAACGGTCGCCTCGTCGCGGTCGATCCGATCCAGTTCACGCCGCACAACGTCGTCAGCGTCGATTTCCTCCCCGAGTATCCCATGACCATCGCCGTGCTCGCGAAAGACAACGCCGATCCAATGACCGGCATGGAATACGGCACCAGCATCGGCGATGGCGGCTTCATCCTGAAGTTCGCCGACGGCACCGTCACCAACGCGAGTTGGAAAGCCAAAAACTTCTTCCACGGTCCCATGAACGCCGACACCGCCAATCCTCAAGTCAAACAAGAGCCGCTGCCTGCGAACTGGTGGACCACCGATTTCGATGACAGCTCGTGGAAACAAGCCAAGGAATACACCGTCGAAGAAGTCGATCCCAAGCAGCCCTACTTCGACAACGACTTTCAAGGCGCCAAGTTCATCTGGAGCGACGACATCGCCCTCGACAACACCAT
>JANOBO010000097.1:0-9514 GCA_031411695.1 Verrucomicrobiaceae bacterium | reverse complement strand
GCTCAAGGCGGTGCCGTCCTTTGAGGTGGAGGTGAAGCTGGGGCTGAAGAACGAGGCTGATTTTGCCGCCGCCGCCAAAGATGCCAGCGCCATCATCGTGCGCAGCGGCGTGAAGGTGACGGCAAAGGTCATCGAAGCCGCAGTCGGCTTGAAGGTCATCGGCCGTGCCGGCGTCGGCGTGGACAACATCGACGTGCCAGCCGCTTCCAAGCGTGGCGTGGTGGTGATGAACACGCCGGGCGGCAACACCATCTCGACGGCGGAGCAGGCGTTCACCTTGATGATGAGCCTCGCGCGCAAGACCCCGCAGGCGCACGCCAGCATCGTCGCGGGCAAGTGGGACCGGAAGAGCTTCTCGGGCACCGAGGTGAACGGCAAGACGCTCGCCGTGCTCGGCATGGGCCGCATCGGCGCGGAGTTTGCCAAACGCGCGAAGGCCTTCGGCATGAAGGTGCTGGCTTACGATCCCTATCTCTCGAAGAACCGCGCGGAAAGCCTCGGCGTGGAATTGCGGGACACGATCGATGACGCGGTGGGCGCGGCGGACTTCATCACCATGCACATGCCGATGACGCCGGAGACGAAGCACATGCTGAATGAGAAGCGCATGGCCTCGCTCAAGAAGGGCGTGCGCATCATCAACTGCGCGCGCGGCGGTCTCATCGACGACAACGCTCTGGCTGCGGCGCTCGAGAGCGGGCAGGTCGGCGGCGCGGCGGTGGATGTTTTTGAAGTGGAGCCGCCGCCTGCGGACTATCCCTTGCTCAAGGCGCCGAACACCGTCTTCACGCCGCACCTCGGCGCATCGACAGACGAGGCGCAGGAGAACGTGGGCATCGAGATCGCCGAATCGGTGATGAACAACCTGCTCGAAGGCACGATCGTGAACGCGGTGAACATGCCGAACGTCGATCCGAAGATCCTCGCCGAGGTCGGCCCGTTCCTCCGTTTCGGCGAGCTGCTCGGACGCTTGATCTCGCAGATCGCCCCGGCACGCACGAATGTTTTGCGCATCAATTACAGCGGCAAGGTGGGCAGCATCGACACCACGCTCGTCTCCCGCGCCGTGCTCAAGGGCTACCTTGAGCGCCCGTTCGGCGCTGAGAACGTGAACTACATCAACGCATCCGGCGTGGCCGAGAATCTCGGCCTGCGCTTCACCGAAAGCCGCGTGCCGGAGCCGACGGAGTTCAGCGATCTCATCGAGGTGCAGGTCACCAACGGCGCCGAAACCGCGACGATCAGCGGCACCTTCTTCGGCGGCGATCCGCGCATCGTGAAGATCAACGGCCGCCGCGTCGAGGCACGGCCGGAAGGCACGCTGCTCCTCATCGAGAACATCGACCGCCCCGGCATGATCGCCGCGTACTCGACCATCCTCGGCAAGAACCAGGTGAACATCGCCGACATGTCGCTGGCCCGGAACAAGGAAGGCGGCACCGCGCTCACCATCCTCACGCTCGACTCACCGCCCGCGCCGGAAGTGATCGCTGAGCTGGAGAAGATCGAGGGTATCCAGCGGATTCTTTGCCTGACGGTGGGGTGATGCTCGTCTTGATCGCTGCTCTTACGAAGACTATTCTCCGCACCGTGAACAATCGCATCGTGATCAAGCCGGTCATCGTTGGAAGCCGGATCGCCGTGGAAACCGTGCTGGAGTTTCTTGGCGCTGGCGACTCCATCGCCGATGTGCTGGAAGAATACCCCGCCCTCACCGAAGCAGATGTTCTGGCCTGCATTCAATGCGCCAAGGACATCATGTCGCATCACTATTCGGTCGTGACCACGGCTGCCGGCGCAAATGCGCTAGCCCTCGCTGTGTAGCGACCGGGTGAGCGCTCCAATCTCGATTTCACGATGAAGGGTTTCTTGTTTGACGAGAATTTGCCCTCGCAATTTAAGTTTGTGCCGACGCTTCCCGTCACCCACGCGACAGCGCTCGGAACGCAGCTTGAAGATTCAAAGATCTGGGCCTTCGCGAAGCAAAATGACCTCGTGATCGTTTCCAAAGACGCCGACTTCTCCGATCGCGTGATGCTCGCCGTTCCACCACCGCGAGTCGTGCACCCGGTCTTCGGAAACTTGCGGCGCACGGCCTACCACGCGTATCTGGCAAGCGTGTGGCCGAAGATTGAGTCCTTGATCAAGCATCGCAAATGGGTCCGGGTGTTCCTTGATCGCATCGAATCCGTATCCTGACTTTCTTCCACAATTTCATGCCCCACTCATTCCTCACCCAAGATTTTCACCTCCGCTGGTCCACCCTCACTCCGGACGCTGTCGAGGCAGACATTGAAGAGGCGCTCGCTCGCGCCGAGGCGAGCCTCGACTCATTCATCAGCCAAGATCGTGGCAAGATGAACTTTGAAAGCGTTGTGCTCGGTCTCGATGAAGCCACGCGCGAGTTGAATGAATCGTGGGGCCTCGTGCAGCATCTGGATTCGCTGTGCAACTCCACTCCGCTGCGTGATGCGCACAACGCCATGCTGCCGAAGGTCAGCGCGTTCTTCGCGAAGATTCCGCTCAATGAGCATCTGTGGGACCTGCTCTCCACCTACAGCAAGACCGAGCAGGCCAAGGCGCTGACCGGTGTGCGCAGGCGTGCGCTCGACGAGACCATGGACAGCTTCCGCGAGCACGGCGCAGATTTGCCGGCGGATAAAAAAACGCGGCTCGAGGAAATCGAGTCCGAGCTCTCGCAGGCCACGCAGAAGTACTCCGAGAACGTACTGGACTCGACGAACAAGTGGGAGCTCATCATCGACGAGCCTGAGCGGTTGAAAGGTCTGCCCAACAGTTTGCTCGACGCCGCCAAGGCCGACGCGCTCGCAAAGAATCTCGGCAGCGAGGCGTCGCCGAAGTATCGCCTCACGCTGAAGGCGCCGTGCTTGATCCCGGTCATGGAGTACGCCGAGGATGAATCCCTGCGGCGCGAGATGTGGCTCGGCTCGTGCGCCATCGGCCACGGGGGTGAGCACGACAATACCGCGCTCATCTGGCAGATCCTGCGCCTGCGAAATGAAAAGGCGCAACTGCTAGGCAAGGCAAATTTCGCCGACGTCGTGCTCGAGCACCGCATGGCGAAGAACGGCGCCACCGCGCTGCGCTTCACCACGGATCTGCACGCCAAGGTGAAGGTCGCGTTTGGTCGCGAGACCGTGGAGATGCAGGAGTATCGCGCCGAGATTCTGCATCAGCCGCCGGATCTGTTTCAACCGTGGGAGGTGGCCTATTGGGCGGAGAAGCGCAGGCGCGAGGTGTTCGACTTCGATGCCGAGGAAGTGCGGCCGTATTTCGCGCTCGACAGGGTGCTCAGCGGAATGTTTTCTCTCGCCGAAAAAGTCTTCGACCTGCGCATCACCGAGCGCGAGACCGTGTTCATCGAGCCTGGGCAGACCACCGCTGTCAGCACGGATCCGCATCAGCCGGGACCCGTCGAAGTGTGGCATCCGCAGGTGAAATTCTATGAGGTGCGCAATGAGAAGGACACACACATCGGCTCCTTCTTCGCCGACTGGCATCCGCGCGATTCGAAACGCAGCGGCGCGTGGATGAACTATCTCAGAGGCGGCCTGCCGCCGGTCGAGGGGCGCGACCGCCGCCTGCACCTCGGCCTCATCTGCGGCAACATGACACCGCCCATCGACGGCCGACCCGCGCTGCTGAACCACGATGAAGTCTGCACCGTTTTCCATGAGTTCGGCCATCTGCTGCATCAGCTCTGCGGCAGTGTGGAGATCCCCTCGCTAAACGGCACCAATGTGTATTGGGATTTCGTCGAGCTGCCCTCGCAGTTACTCGAGAATTTCTGCTGGGAGCGCGAGAGCCTGGACCTCTTTGCGCGCCATCACGGGACGGGCGAGGCCATTCCGCCGAAGCTTTTCAAAAAGATGCTGGCGGCGCGGAACTACCGCGCAGCCAGCGGCATCATGCGCCAGCTCGCGCTCGGCAAGCTCGACCTCGAGCTGCACATCCATCACTCCGACGACGGCGCCGATCTCGACCGGCTCGCCCACGATCTGCTGCATGATTACATGATGCCGCTCAAGACCGAGCCGCCCACCATGGCGCGCCGGTTCAGTCATCTCTTCAGCAGCCCCGTCGGCTACGCCGCCGGCTACTACAGCTACAAATGGGCCGAGGTGCTGGATGCCGATGCGTTCACCCGCTTTCAAAAGGAAGGCGTGCTCAATCCCGCCGTCGGCCGCGGCTTCCGCGACAACATCCTGGCCAAAGGAAACTCCGAAGACCCCGCGAAGCTCTTCCGCGACTTCATGGGCCGCGACCCCGATCCGATGGCGCTGCTGGTGCGCGCGGGCCTGTCCTGAGGCTCAAGCGCGCTGGAAGCCTGTCGCGCTGGTCTTGTGTCCGGGCGCAGCCGGAGAATGGGAACAGCCTGCGGGTAAAAGCCGAATCCGTCTTTGGTCGCACGACGAAACGAGAGAACCTTGGGATCATCGATCGAAAGGTAATCATGCTCCTGTCCACCAGTCGCCAGATGCGTAAAATCTCCCCCGTCAAGACACAGACCGTTGCTGTCGGCCCATTCCTCGAGGCGGGCTACCTCCCGTTTGCACTGCGCGGCGAGATCGGCGCGCGATAGGTTTGAGGGCATTGGCCGTTTGATCTGATTCTTCAATACCGCCCACCCATGAAACGCATCCTCACCACTCGTCTCCGTCACTCGCTTATCGCGCTTGCCCTCTCTTCCACATCGCTCATCGCGGCGGACAATCCCTTCATCGGCCGCTTTGCCCTCACGATTCCTGGGGGTGGCGCCGGATGGCTGGGCGTTGAGGAGAAGGGCGGCCAGCTCTCGAGCAGCGTCTTGTGGGGCGGCGGGAGCGTGGTTCCGACTGCGAAAACGCGGATCGATGGCGACAAGTTGATCGTCGTCCGTGAGCAAAAGAACAAGGAAGGCAAGGTCACGACTGAGACCATCACGGCGAGCCTCAGCGGTGATGAGTTGAAGCTCGCGACGGTGAAGCACAACCCGGAAGGCAAGCAGATCGGGCAGCCTGCGGAATTCACTGGCAAGCGCATCCCCGCGCTGCCGCCGAAGCCTGACTTATCGAAGGTGAAGTTTGGCGAGCCGATCCAACTTTTGAACGGCAAGGATCTCTCCGGCTGGCGTCTGCTCAAGGATGCGGACAACGGCTGGAGCGTCGTCGATGGCGTGCTGCAAAACCGCGTCGTGAAAGCGAAGGACAAGCACTTCGGCAATCTACGCACCGACGCCGAGTTTGAGGACTTCAATCTGAAGACCGAGGTCCGCACTCAGGAAGGCAGCAACAGCGGCATCTACCTGCGCGGCATTTACGAAGTGCAGATCATGGAGAGCTTCGGCAAACCGCTGGACTCACACAACATGGGCGCGCTCTACAGCCGCATCACCCCGAGCATCGCCGCTGAGAAGCCGATGGGCGAGTGGCAGACGCTCGACATCACCCTGGTGGATCGTCATCTCACCGTGATCCTGAACGGCAAGACGATCATCGACAACCAGCCCGTCCTCGGCTGCACGGGCGGGGCGATGACCAGCGATGAATTCAAACCCGGCCCCATTTATCTCCAGGGCGACCACACGAACGTGGACTACCGCAACATGGTGCTACGTAAAATCGGCAGCGGCCTGCGCTAGCGAACAGGCCTGTTATCGACAGGTGGTCAGCCGGAGACCAACTTCGGCGGCCGCGAGCGGGCTGCGTGCTCATCGAGCGGACGCCTCAGCAGGAGTGGAACTCTCGCTTGCCAAGCGCCGGGTCTCCGGCTTGAGATTACCGCCTGCATGTCCGCACAAATTGATTCCCTCCGCCACGCGCTCGAGCATTCGCCGGACAATGTCCCGCTGCTGCTGTTGTTTGCGAAAGCATGCGCTCACGAGTTCCAACTCGCGGACGCGCGCACCGCATTTTCGCGTGCCGTGCAGCTCGATGGTCGCCATGCGGAGGCGAAGCTGGGGCTCGCGCACGTGGCGCAGCTCGAAGGGAAGACCTCCGAGGCGGCGGTGCGCGTGGAGCAGCTCATCGAGGAGCAGCCCGGCTGTGCCGCCGCGTTTGTGTTTCTCAGCCGGCTCGTGGCGGGCGAGGGGGATCTGCCGCGCGCGCGGAGCCTTTACGACAAGGCGCTCTCCATCGACCGCACGCTCACCGACGCGGGATTGGAAAAGATGCTCGCCGGCGTGAGATCCGATCCGGCGGAGGACGCGGGGAAAAAGAAACTCGGCGCGACGAATGGCGGCGATGCGGTGGAGGAGTGGAAGGACCAGGACAACGCGCCGCGCGGTGGCGCCGCATTCGATCTGGGCCTCGCGGATTTCGACAGGCCAAAGCTCGCCTTCAAGGACGTGGGCGGCATGGACGCGCTGAAGGAGGAGATCCGGATGAAGATCATCTACCCGCTGCAGCACTCAGAGCTGTTCAAAGCCTACGACAAAAAAGTCGGCGGCGGTGTGCTGCTCTACGGTCCGCCGGGCTGCGGCAAGACCCTCATCAGCAAGGCCACCGCAGGCGAGATCAAGGCAAACTTCATCGCGCTCGGCCTGCATCAGATCCTCGACATGTGGATCGGGAACTCGGAGAAAAACATGCACGAGGTCTTCCAGCTCGCGCGGCAGAATGCGCCATGCGTTCTGTTTTTCGACGAGGTGGATGCGCTCGCCGCGGACCGCCGCGACCTGCGCCAGAGCGCCGGGCGGAATCTCATCAACCAATTCCTCAGCGAGATGGACGGTGCAGACTCGCAGAACGAAGGCGTGCTCATCCTCGGTGCGACGAACGCGCCGTGGCACATCGACCCCGCGTTCCGCCGGCCGGGCCGCTTTGATCGCACGCTCTTCGTGCCACCGCCGGATGAAGGCGCGCGCGGCGCCATCATCGAGGTCATGGCGCAGAAGAAGCCCATCACCGAGCTGGACCCGCGCGCGCTCGCGAAGAAGACGGAGAACTTCAGCGGCGCGGATTTGAAGGCCGTGTTCGACATCGCCACCGAAGAGGTTTTGAACGGCGCGATGAAGACCGGCAAGGTCATCCCGCTCACGACGAAGGATCTCATCGCCGCCGCGAAGAAACACAAGCCGACGACGAAGGCGTGGTTCGAGAGCGCGAAGAACTACGCGATGTATGCGAACCAAAGCGGCTTCTACGACGACGTGCTGAAGCATTTCGGCCTCATCAAATAGAGCCGCGCGCATGGACACGACATCAGACGCACCGGACTACCAGGCCTGCCTCACGCGCGGCCGCGCGCTGCTCAGCCGCAGCCGCCACGAGGACGCCGCGCAGTGGTTCCGGCGCGGCATCGAGATCGAGCCGGAATTGGGGCTCTGCTACGCCTTGCTGGCGATCTGCCTGATGAACATCGAGGGGAAGGCCTCCGAGGCTGCGGACGTGGCGCGCCGCGCCGTCAGCATCGAGCCGGAGGATTGTTTCACGCGCTGCATCCATTCGCTCTGTCTCGGCAATGTCGCCAAGGACGGGCAGGACGGCGTCTTGCGCCAGGCGCTGGCGGAGGCCGAGGAGGCGGCGCGGCTGGATCCCGACAGCGAGTTTGCCCACACCACGCTCGGTCGCGCGCAGCTCCGCCTGAAAAAATGGAGCGAGGCGGAGACGTCCGCGCGCAAGGCGCTCGAGCTGGACCCCGATGACACCACGGCGGCGGAGGTGCTCTCCGCCGCGCTGCTGCATCAGGGGAAGCAGGGCGACCACGATGACCTCGTGCGGGTCCAGCTCCAGAACAACGCGGACAGCGACACCGCGCACTCCAGCGCCGGGTGGAACGCGCTGCGCAAGGGCGATTACAAAAAGGCGAACGAGCATTTCATGGAGGCGCTGCGGTTGAATCCGATGCACGAGGGCGCGCGCCTCGGCTTGGTGGAGAGCTACCGCTCCCGCTCGTTTTTTTACCGCGGGCTCATCCAGTTCGACGCCTTCATCAACCGCATCACCGCCGGGAGGCAGACGGCGTTCTGGATCGGCGGCTATCTCATTTACCGCGTGGCTTACGGGAACCTGAAAACGACCGCACCGTGGGCTGCGGGCCTGCTGGCCGGCTGCTGGTTGCTTCTGGTGTTTTGGTCAAACATGGCGCGCGGACTCAGTTCCTTTGTCATGCTGTTCGACCGCTTCGCACGGCGGAGCCTGCGGACGAAGGAAAAGTGGGAGGGCGTGGTGGTCGGCGGCATGGCGGCGCTGGCGCTGGGTTTCCTCATCAGCTCGTTCTTCGCGGCTGAGGGAGCGTCCGCGCTCCAGCTCGTCGCGCTGTGTGTTTTCATCGGCGCGATTCCTGCCGCTTCAGCGTTCACGAACGAGCACTACATCGGCAAGTGGGTCTATTGGGCGGTCGCGGCTTTCTGCTTTGCCTGCGCCATGTATCCCGTGGTGATGCTCGTCCTGCTGTTTGGATTCGGGATGGAGGTCAACGTGGGTTTCAATGTCATGATGTGGGGCATCTACACGGCGGTCGCTTTCTCGTTCCTTCGCATGTTCGGCATCGGCTACCGGTGAGGTGAAAGGAAGCGCGGCTCGGGCTTGTTTGGTTTTCGCATGATTCCCACCACACTCACTCGCTTCGCACTGCTGCTCGCGTTTGCAACGCACGCACACTCGCAAACCAAAGCCCCCGATGTCTCGAAGCTCGACCCTGCGATGGGGACGAACAAAAAGGCCGCCGCGGATGTCGAGTGGCATGACGTGACGAAGTGGGGCGTGGAAGGTCGCGGCTGGGGTGATCAGGAGCGAGAGCGCTGGTTTGACCGCTTCCCCGCGAAGGCGGAAGGAAAAGTCACGCCTGCGGTGTGGAGCCTGAGCCGTGACAGCGCTGGCATGATGGTGCGCTTCAAGACGGACGCGAAGTCGATCCATGCGCGATACAAGCTTGCCAAGAGCAACATCGCCATGCCGCACATGCCCGCGACGGGAGTCAGCGGCGTCGATCTGTATGCGCGCGATGACAGCGGGAGGTGGAAATGGGTGCAGGTCACCAAGCCGGCGGCGCAAACAGTCGAGCAGATGATCATCTCCGGACTTGCCCCCGGACTGCGCGAGTACGCCGCGTATCTGCCGCTCTACAACGGCATCGAGTCGCTAGACATCGGCGTGCCGAAGGGTGCGAAGTTTGAGGGTCTTGCGCCGCGCGCGCGGCCCGTGGTCTTCTACGGCACCTCCATCACGCACGGCGCGTGCGCATCGCGGCCGGGCATGGTTCACACCGCGATTCTCGGCCGTCGTCTCGACCTGCCGGTGATGAACTGCGGCTTCTCCGGCAATGGCAAGATGGACGCCGCAGTGGGCGCGCTGCTCGTCGAGATCGACGCGGCGGCCTATGTCATCGACTGCCTGCCAAACATGGGCCCGGCCGAAGTGACCGCGAAGTGTGGCCGTGCACGGCGCCTTCGGCGAAGTGCTGGTGAGCAATGTCACCGGCTACAGCTTCGTCTACCACCTCGAGCTGTACCTTTTGTTTGCGGCGCTGATTGCCATCGGCCCGCTGGTTCGTTCGTTCGGGCCCGCCACGC
>JANOBO010000096.1:0-8000 GCA_031411695.1 Verrucomicrobiaceae bacterium | reverse complement strand
TACATTCCGGGTGGCACACCAGCCACCACGGACAACAACGTGAACAACAACAACGACGGCACGCAGCCGGGCGCCATCGGCACCGCGCTCTTCAGCCCGGTCATCGATCTCAGCGTCAACGCCGAGTCGATCACCGACGGGGACACAGATGCGAACACCAACTTCACCGTGGACTTCGGCCTCTTTCCCGGCATGCAGCTCGGAAACCTCGCGTGGTATGACGCCAATGACAATGGCGTGAAGGACGGCGCGGAGGCCGGCATCAGCGGACTGCCTGTCGATTTGCTAAATGGATCGACCAACGCCGTCATCGCATCGACCACCACAAACGCCTCTGGCATCTACGGCTTCATCGTTTACACGCCGGGCAGCTACAAGGTGCGCGTGACGCCAAATGCCGCCTACCCTCTCGCCAGCACGCTCATCGTCACTGCTGACAATGGCGTGGACAACGACAACAACGGCCAGCAGCCCGGACTCAAGAACACTTACTCCACGAGCAGCGCCTTCACTCTCACACCGATGGGTGAGCCAGGGCCAGCGGGAACATCCAATACAGAGACCACCATCGACTTCGGCTTCCGCACCTGTCCGACCGTCGCCGTTTCCACCACGCCGACGCCGCTCGACATCGCCGTGCAGAGACGCCCCTACTCGCAAGTCACCAACGCGACGGGCGGCCTCGCGCCCTACACCTTCACCGTCACGGGCGGCGCCCTGCCCTCCGGCATCACCCTTGCTCCTTCAGGCGTGATCTCAGGCACGCCCACGGTCAACGGCATCTTCACCGCCACGCTTCAAGCCACCGACTCCAAGAACTGCACCGGCCAGACCAGCGTCACCATTGAGGTGCTGCCGCCGCTCTCGCTCGGAAATCTCGTCTTCCGTGACGACAACGGAAACGGCAACGCGGATCCGGGAGAAGGCGTCGATGGGGTGACGCTCCAACTATATTCGAGCGCGCAGACGCCCGGAGTCAGCACACCATTGATGACGACCGTGTCAGCCGGCGGCGGTTTGTATCTCTTTGAAGGCCTGCTGCCAGGCGTCTATCGCGTGCATGTCCCCGCCGCCATGTTCGCCGCAGGCGCGCCGCTCGTCAGCACGATCAGCGTGCCGGAAGGGCTCGCGGGGGATGATGATGTCGGAGAGAACGGGATCAACAGCGCAAGCCCTGTCACCACGGGTATCTCGTCCGGCCTCGTGACCGTCGCACCCGGTCAGGCACCGACTGACCTAACGGCGGAAACGGGTATCTCCGGCGCATCCGATAATGATTACGACGCGGCGATCGATCTCACCATCGACTTCGGCTTTGCCAATCCTCTCGGCGTCGGCAACCTCGTCTTCATCGATGGCAACACCAACGGCCACTACGACACCGGCGAGGGCTTGGCCGGCGTGACCGTGGAGCTGTTCCGCTCGAACGACACGCCCGGCACCGCGCAGCCCTTGGCCACACAGGTGACGGATGCAAACGGCCACTATCTCTTCGATTACCTCGTGGCCGGGAGCTACTTCGTTTTCATTCCGCCCTCGCAGTTCAGCGCCGGAAGCGCGCTTCACGGAAAAGTCTCGATGACGGGCAACGGCTCGGGCGCCGTCGATGACGCGACCGATGAGAACGGTGTGGACGACATCGCGCCCGTGCTCAACGGCATCCGCTCGACGGCGTTCACGCTGTTCGACAATTCCGCGCCCACAAACGCCACCGGGGAGAACGGCTACCTGGCCTCCGAGGACAGCCGCGACGACAACAACTACGACCTCACCATCGACCTTGGCTTCCGTCTTCCTGACGCGAACGCGGTCGGTGTGGGCAATGCGGTGTTCCTCGACTTGAATGGAAACCGCTTCCTCGATTCCGGCGAAGGTGTGGCCGGTGTGACCGTGCGCCTGTTCGCATCCACCGCGAATCCCGCGACCACAGCGCCGCTGGCCACGACCGTCACCAACAGCAGCGGCTTGTATCTGTTCCCCGGCCTGCCGGCCGGCTCCTACTTCATCCAGATTCCCGGCTCCATGTTTGCTTCGGGCGCGTCATTGTATCGCGCTCTCTCGCTGCCGGGCCAGGGCGGTGACAACGGCATCGATGATGACCAGGATGAAAACGGAGACAATCCCGTCTCCCCCGCCACATCGGGCGTCCGCTCCACGAACTTCACGCTCACACCGAATGGCGAGCCCATCGACACGGCGGGCGAGTTTGGCACCGACGCCTTCATTGACGACACTGACGACAACAACACCGACCTCACCATCGACTTCGGGTTCTATCGCATGGTCGGAGTCGGCAACCTCGTCTTCGTGGACGCAAACCGGAACGGCCGCTTCAACACCGGCGAGGGCGTCGATGGCGTGATCATGGAGCTTTATGACGACACGCAGTCACCCGGATTCGAGCCACCGCTCGCCACCACCACCACAAGCGGCGGAGGTTTCTACCTCTTCAACGGACTCGTGCCCGGCTACTACGTCGTTCACATCCCCACCACAAACTTCGCGCCGAACGGCAGCCTCGCCTACTTCTCCCCGCTGAATGGACAAGGCGCAGATGACGGCAGCGACGATGAGGTGGACGAGAACGGCTCCGATCCCGCGCAGGCCTTTGCTGAAGGTGTGAGCAGCCCCACATTGCAGCTCCTCACCGGCACCGAGCCCACCGACCAGACCACCGAGCGCGGCACCGGCGCGGCGTCTGACAATGCGACGGACAGCGACGTCGATCTCACCGTTGATTTCGGCTTCTACGCCGCAGCGCCCGCGACGTTCGCGCAGTGGCAGGCGCAAAATCTTGTCGGCGGCCAGAATGGACCGACGCTCGATCCAGACGGCGATGGCATGAACAACGCGGCCGAGTACACCTTTGGCCTCGCGCCCGGCGCGGGTGTGCTGCCTTACCTGCCCTTTGAGATCAAGCTTAACAGCACCACGAACCAAGTGGATGCCTGGGTGCGGAGGGTGCCCGCGCTCGAGGACGTGACGGTGACCATCCAGGGCATCAATGATCTCGCGCTCAGCCCGACGGGATGGTTCGACATCACCACCATCAATCCCGAGATCACCGCCACCCTCAATGGCGTGCAGACCATCGCCTACCGGAACATCGAGCAGATCACATCCTTCACGGGTGCCAAGGGCTTCGTGCGGCTGCGCGTCGTGCTCGATATCAATCACGACGGCACGCCTGAGGCCACCTTCAACAGCGAGGTCTGGGGCTGGTCCCGCCGCTCGCTCCTGCCGCAGATCGTCACCTACTCGAATCCATTCTCAAAGGGCGCCGTCTTCTCCGGCGCGGTCACCAGCGTCACCGGAAACGCGCTCGATGTCGCTGCGGCTGCGGGCGGAGACTCCATCGTCGCCACGCTGACCGGCACGATTCCGTGGTACATCGAGGTGACTTCCGGCGACAACGAAGGCCACCGCTTTGAAGTCAATGAGGCTGCCAGCACCAGCACCGTCATCACGCTCGAGCCGGTCAACACGCTGAACACGCTGCCCTCCATTCCAGCAAACCTCGCAGGGGACCGCATCGCGCTGCGGCCGCACTGGACCACCGCCGAGTGGCTGCCGCCGGCGAAGTTCCGCTCCACAAACAACTCGAGCACGGCGGACCGCATCATGTTTTACAGCGGCACCAGCTTCACCACGACGTGGCTGTTCGCGAATCTTGGAAACCCGAAGTGGGTCAATGATGCCACGCTCTCGGATCGCGGCACCCGCGTGATGGATCCGGGCGAGGCGCTCCTCATCCAGCCTCGCTCCACCAGCGCGCCAGCCTTTGTGAACCTCGGCATCGTACGCTCACACAAGTTCGCCTGCCCGCTGAAGCAAGGCACCCGCCTCATCGCAGGCGGCTGGCCGATGGACCAGTCCTTCTCTTCCCGCGGCATGCTCTTCAGCAACGGCTTCACCGGCGCCACCAGCTCCAGCCGTGCCGACCGCTTGCAGATCTGGAATGGCGACGCCACGTCCGGCGCATCCACGTACGAGAGCCACTACCTTCTCAGTACCAACACCTTCCAACGATGGGTGAAGTCAGGCGACTCCAACCTCACCAACGAGGACACGCTGCCGCTCTTCAAATCCATGCGCGGCGTCTATTTCAATTCCTACCTCGGCAAGGCCGGCTATGTCGCGCCAAGACCTTGGACGCCTTAGCAGCTTGTTGAAAAACAACTCGCGGCCTGCCATTCGGCTCGATGAGCCGAACTACAGCGATCGCAACTGCCTTGCTGTAGAACCGGTCAGTGACCGGTCTTCGGCGTTCTTCAACAAACTGTAAGCCGCAATGCCGTCGGGCCGTCCGGTGCGCCACGCTTGATCCAAGAGACCCCGGCACGCCCGCGTCATGCACGCACTGCGATATTGTGTGACTGAACCAACCGGTCGTACAATCCGCCTCACTGCATGAAAACGTTCTTATCGACATGGTTCATCCTCATCGTGGCAAACGCCGCGTTCGCGCAGCAGCCGTCCGATCCCGACGCGATGCTGGAAAAAGCGGATCACATCGCGACAGCCGGCAATCACCGCGAGGCCGCAGATCTGGCAAAGACGATGCTGCTGCCCGCGACGACCATGAAGAGCACCACGCGCTCCGCGGCGCTGAGCCAGGGCTTTGAGGCGCTGGGGAAACTGTCTGCCTTCGACGAAGCCGAGTCGCTCATCGAGAAAGCCGCCGCAGATTTTCCTGACGACTGGCGTGTGCAGTCCCGCGCGGCCAGTTTGTTTCACATCCTGCCGCACTACGGCTCGATCATCGATGGAAAGTTCCAGCGCGGGCAGCAGCGGAACCGCGGTGAACAGAAGCAGTGCTTTTTGCGTGATCGCGTGCGGGTGCTGCAGCTTGCGAATGCGGCGTGGATTGTTGTCGCGCGCGATCCGACGGCATCTGCGGACGACAAGGCGGGCGTGATCGACTGGCTTGTGCTCGCGCTGCAATCCCAAGGACGACGTTTTGCGAACGCGTGGAAGCTGCAGATGACCACGGATCTCACCAAGCTGCCGGACTTCGATGATCAAGAAGGCGGGGATGAGGCGGCGAATGGTTATCCCGTCGATGACAATGGTGAGCCAGTGTTTTTCCAGGCGGCGGCCTCCTTCGACTCGCGGGATGATGGCGGCGTGTTGCGAGCCGGGACGGACTCGCCTACGGCCGCGAGCGATGGGGCGCGGCTGTTCGGGTTGCTCGACGAGAAAGAAAAGCTTGGCGGCAGGTATGCTGGCGATGCGCGGCAGACGAAGGCGGACTTGCTCGCCGGATGGTTCTCCGTCCGCTCGCTTGCGCACCAAGGCGGCTGGGGTGGCGGGACGGCGGATGATGCGAAGAGCAAACAAGGCATCGCCGCGCTGCACACTCTGACAGATGACGAAACGGTGGCGCAGCTCGCAACCGGGCCGAAGCGCTTTGCATTGCCGCCGAACCAGTCGTTCCTGCGCATCTATCAGTCGCTCGCCGATGACGACACGCTTGACCGCAACTGGCGCGTCGGTCCGCTCTCCAAGATCGCCCGCGAGCTGACGGACCGCCGCCAATACGGTCGCGCCGCCACCGCTTTGCAAAAGGCCATCGAGTGGAACACCGAGGACCACCGAGGCAAAGGGCTGCGCGAGCAACTGCATCAGATCACGGACAACCTCGCCCGCCTCGAACCGCTGCCGCCACAACCAGCAGGCAAGGGCGCGAAGCTCTCGCTCGTGTTTCGCAACGCGACGAAGATTTCCTTCACCGCGCGGAAGGTGGATGTACTCAAGCTCGTCGATGACACCAAAGCCTGGCTGCGCACCGAGCCGCAGGATCGCGAAGACTGGTGGCGCGGTGACGTGAGCAGCATCGGTCGCCGCTTGCTGGAGAAGGATCAGCAAAAATATCTCGGCAAGGTCGTGGCCGGGTGGGAGACGGCGCTGGAGCCTGCGGCGGATCATTGGGACAAGCGAATCGAGATCGCGACCTCTCTGCAAAACGGCGGTGCTTATTTCATCGAAGGCAGCGTGGAGAATGGGAACACGGCGCGGGCGCTGCTGTGGATCGAGGATCTCGTGATCGTGGAGGCACGGCAGACGAACCAGCAGTTGTATTGTTTGGCCGATGCCGTCACCGGAGCACCGGTCGCGGAAGCGGATGCGACGTTCTTTGGCTACAAACAGGAGTGGAAGGACGCGGGCATCTTCCGCAAGAAGCCGCGTCACAACTTCTCGTTCCGCGAGTTCAGCGACCAGCCTGATGCGGCGGGGATGATCAAGGTGAGCAAGGGGAAGATTGACAACAACTATCAGTGGCTTGTGGTCGCGCGCGATCCCAAGGGCCGATTGGCGGTGCGAGGCTTTGAGTGGATTCATTTCTCCGACTCCCATGAGGTCCATGGTCGGCGGGAGAACATCTACACAGTCACGGATCGCCCGGTGTACCGGCCGGCGCAGACGGTGAAATGGAAAGCGTGGGTGCGGGCCGCGGGTTACGATCCGACGACCAGGCACAACCGCTGGGCCGGCAAGAATTTCGACATGGTGATCACGAACCCGCGCGGTGAGAAGGTGTTTGAGAAGAGCCTTGATGCCGATGAGTCCGGCTCGCTGGCGGATGAACTTGCGCTGGCTGAGGATGCGACGCTCGGCGCTTACTCGGTCAGCATCTCGCGCAAGAACGACATCGCGTCGGGCCACAGTTTCCGCGTCGAGGAATACAAGAAGCCGGAGTTCGAGGTGAAGGTGGATGCGCCGGAGAAGCCAGTGGCGCTGGGCGATGCATTCGAGGTGAAGGTGAAGGCAGATTATTACTTCGGCGGGCCGGTGAAGGAAGGGAAGGTGAAGTATCGCATCGAGCGCACGGTGCAGAATGATCGCTGGTTCCCCGGTGGCCGATGGGAATGGCTCTTCGGCGAAGGCTACGGTTGGCGCACGACTTTCTACGATTGGTATCCGGGCGCGGGCCTATGGTGCAAGTGCATCGCTCCGTGGCCGTGGATGCCGTGGCACAGCGATCCGCCGGAGCTCGTGGCATCGGGCGAGAAGGCTATCGGTGCTGACGGCACGATCACGATCAAAGTGGACACCGCGCTGGCGAAGGAGCTGCACGGTGATCAAGATCACAAATACGCCATCACCGCCGAAGTGACTGACAGCTCGCGCCGCACGATCTTTGGCAACGGCACCGTGCTCGCCGCGCGTCGTCCCTTTGAAGTCTATGTGTGGATGGATCGCGGCTACTACCAGTCAGGGGACGATGGCACCATTCGCGCAGGGGCGAAGACGCTTGATGGCCGCCCCGTGAGCGCGAGCGGCAAAGTCAAAGTCATGCGCGTGACCTACAAGGCGGCGCAAGCCGCCGAAAAAGTGGGGCAACCTTCCAGGTTGCCCGAGAAAGAGAGTGCAACCCAGCAGGTTGCATCACTTTCACCGGTCGAAACTGAAGTCGCATCCTTCGACATCAAGACTGATGACAAGGGTGAAATCGCGCACCGATTGAAGTGGGATCGCGCCGGCCAATATCGCATCTCAGTCGTGCTCAATGGCAATGTGGCGCAAGCCGCTGGCTTGCCCCCTGAAGCTGCTGCAACCCAGCGGGCTGCACCACGTTCCATCGAAGGCGTCGCCTTCACCACCGTGCGCGGCGCAGATCTGAACAACGGCAAGGGCCTGCGCTTTGACGATCTCGAACTCGCCGTGCAGAAGGATGAGTATGCGCCGGGTGATGAAGTCGAGGTGCTGATCAATGCGAACCGCGAGAACGCCCGCGTCGCGCTCTTCGTCCGCGCGGCGAACGGCATCTATCCCGATCCCGTGTGGATTCAGCTCGACGGCAAGAGCGCCACGCATCGCTTCAAGATCGCGGAGAAAGACCAGCCGAACATTTTCATCGAAGCCTTCACCGTGAGCGATGCGAAGGTGCATCGCGTGACGAAACAAATCATCGTGCCGCCGAGCAAGCACATCGCGACGGTCGAACTCATCACCGACAAAAAGGAATACCTGCCGCAGCAGAAGCCCGCCGTGAAGCT
>JANOBO010000095.1:0-6652 GCA_031411695.1 Verrucomicrobiaceae bacterium | reverse complement strand
CAGAATAAGATCCGGACGCCGAACATTGATAAGCTCGCGAAGGACGGGATGCGCTTCACGCAAGCCTACGCCGGAAGCGCTGTCTGCGCGCCGTCGCGCTGCGCGCTGATGACGGGGCTGCACACCGGCCACTGCCGTGTGCGGGGCAATGGCATCGGCTTCATCCCAGACACGGATCTCACGCTCCCGAAGATGCTGAAGGCCGCAGGCTACGCCACGCTGGCGGTGGGGAAGTACGGGCTCGGCAAGCCGCTGGCGCTCGATGACCCGCAGAAAAAGGGCTTCGACTTTTTCCATGGCTATGTGGACACCAGCCACGCTCACAATTCGTATCCGCCCTTCCTCGTGAAGAATGGCGCCCTCGCCACACTGAAGAACGAGCAGATTCCCGGTTCATCCAAAGGCAGCGGCGGCGATGAACTCTCCGGCACCGGCGTCGCCACGCTCGACGGGCGCGCGCAATGGGCGCCGGGACTGCTCGGCATCGAGATGCGGAAGCTGGTGGACAAGCACGCCGCCAGAAAGGACACGCCCTTTTTTCTCTACTACGCGCTGAACCTTCCACACGCGAACAATGAGGCCAAGGCCGACTCTCCGCTCGGCCACGGCATGGAGTCGCCGGACTACGGACCCTTTGAGGAGAAGGACTGGCCGGCTGCCGAGAAGGGTTTTGCCTCGCTCATGCGCTTCGTGGATCGCGAGGTGGGGCAGCTCCTCACCGTGCTGCGATCCATCGGCGCGGCTGAGAACACGCTCGTCATCTTCTCCAGCGACAACGGCCCGCATCAGGAGGGCGGGCATCAGGCGGACTTCTTTGACTCGAACGGCTCGCTCAACGGCATCAAGCGCGACCTCACCGATGGCGGCATCCGAGTGCCGATGATCGCCTGGTGGCCCGGCCGCATCAAGGCCGGCACCGTGAGCGATCACGTGAGCGGCTTTCAAGACATCATGCCCACACTTGCTGAATTGACCGGCGCAAAGCTCGACGGCCCAACTGACGGTGTCTCCATGCTGCCCACACTCCTCGGCAGCGGTGCACAGAAACAGCACGACTGCCTGTTTTGGAACTTTGACGAACAAGGCGGAAAGCGCGCCGTGCTCCAGTGGCCGTGGAAGCTCATCCATCTCAACACCGGCGGAAGAGAAGCTGCTGGCAAGGCACGCGCGAAGCCACTCGAGGTACAGCTCTTCAATCTCGAGAGCGACAGCGGCGAGCAGTCAAACATCGCCGCCCAACACGCCGACATCGTCGCGAAGCTGGCGGAGAAAATGAAAGAAGCGTGGCGCGAGCCCTCGGCGCGGTGACGGAGCCTGCTCAAAGCCGCAGCCAGCACCCTCATCCTGCTCGAGGAGCGCATCGTGTGTCGCCAAGCCAGCGCGAAGCAGCCAGTCTCGCGCCCAGTCAGCCTAGGCAAACACCAGAGCAGAATCTTTCCGTGACCCACGATAAGCCGCACACGCTTTAGAGGCGCCGCAACGCGCGCCCCCGCTCAAACGCCGAAACCGAAGCCAGCAAGAGCTTTCCCCAAGATCTGAAACTCGGAACACTGCATCGCTAATCGTTCAACAACCGAAATCCTCGCGGCTTCGAGCGACGATGATCATCTTGTTCGACGTTGCGGTTGAGTTGGAGAATGGCGTCGAAAACTCAAGTGTCATACTCGCCGCTATCGAAAGGCTCGAAGAATGCCATGTAGTTGCCCGGCTGAATCTCGACGGCCCAAACATCCTCGTCGCCCTCTGGAGCGCGGAGCACCAAACCGAAGGTCGTGCTGAAACGCTCGACTTGAATAAGCTGCACCTCGATACGCTCGTAGCTGACAAGGCCAAGCTCGGCCAGGCGCTCGCTGTAGATACGCTTCGCGGCCTCAACGTTTAGGCGAGCGCGTGGGCCAATGTCGTCAAGGGTGGCGTCGAGCAGGCGTCCTTGGGTTGCGGTTAATCGAAAGCTGTTTTTCTTACTGAGACACGAAGGGCCGCAGAGATGACACGGCCTTTCCGGTGCTCCCAATGAATCTTGCTGAAGAGCGTGGAAGCGGCCGGCCGTGGGTGCAATGTGATGCGCGGGCAGAGCGTTGTGGGCGGATGCGTTTCCTGTTTGTCTCCCTGTGCCTCTGCGTATCTGCGCACGCGATTGAAGTCCCGAAGCTGGACTTTGGCTCGGTCCGGGAGGAGCACCTGCTGATTCCCATGCGGGATGGGAAGCGGCTGTCGGCTTATGTCTTCTTTCCGCCGGGCGAGGGGAAATGGCCGGCGATCTTCGAGCAGCGCTACGCCGACATCTCGAGCGCGGGATCTCGCAAGGCGGCGGCGAAGTTTGCGGAAAGCGGCTTCGTGATCGCGCTGGTGAACTACCGCGGCACGCATGAAAGCGAGGGCGTGTATCGCGGCTATCGCGGGCTGCAATGGGGACCGCTGCGGGATGGATATGATGTGTGCGAGTGGCTGGCGGCGCAGCCTTGGTGTACGGGGAAGATCGGCACCTATGGCGGATCGCAGGCGGGCTATGCGCAGAATTATCTGGCCGTGACGCAGCCGCCGCACCTCGTGGCGCAGTACATGACGGACACGGGCCTGAGCCTGTATCAGGAGGGCTATCGCATCGGCGGGGTAACGAAGCCGCAGCGGTTCATAAAGGGCGGCTCCGTCGCGCGGGACATCGAGGACAATGTCGCCATGCTCCGCGAGTGGGACGCGCACCCGAACTACGACGACTACTGGCGCGACGAAGATGCATCTCTGCACTTTGCGAAGATGAACGTGCCGTGCTTCACCATCGGCAGTTGGTTTGACTTCATGTGCCAGGGCAGCGTGGCCAGTTTCATCGGACGGCAGGGGCACGGCGGGGAGGAGTCGCGCGGGAAGCAGCAGCTCATCATCGGCCCCTGGCTGCATGGCGGCTATCCGAAGTCGAACAAGATCGGCGAGCTGATCTTCCCGGAGCATGCGCTGTTCGATGTGTACCCGCACATGACGAGATGGTTCAACCACTTCCTCAAGGGTGAGGACAACGGCGCGGAGCGGGACACCACCGTGCGCTATTACGTCATGGGTGCGACGGGTGAGGAAGGGGCTCCGGGCAATGTGTGGCGCGAGGCGGCGGACTTTCCGCCCGCGAGCGCCGCGACGGATTGGTTTCTGCAACCGGACGGGAAGCTCGCGGAAAAGAAGTCCGCTTCGGCGAAAGCGAGCACTTCATACGCGAGCGATCCCGCGCGACCGATGATCATCAACGCCACGGGGTTTCCCGGAGCGAGAGACGCGCGCGCGTTCGAAGCGCAGGCGGAGGTGCGGACGTGGACGAGTGAGGTGCTGGAGCGGCCGCTGGAAGTGACGGGCCGCATCAAGGCTGAGATCTTTGCCTCCTCCACGGCCGAGGACACGGACTTCATCCTCCGCATCACCGACGTGTATCCCGACGGGCGCTCGATGCTGCTCATGGATTACCCACTGCGCGCGAGGTATCACGAGGGCTTCGATCATCAAAAGCTCCTCGTGCCTGGCGAGGTGACAAAGCTCGCGTGGGACATCGGGTGGACGAGCCTCATCTTCAACAAGGGCCATCGCATCCGCGTCACCATCGCCAGCACCGGCGCGCCATTCTACGAGCCAAACCCGCAGACCGGCGCGCCCATCAGCCACTTCATCACCGAGCCCGGCATCGCCGCGATGAACACGATCTGGCACGACGCAGCCCATGCCTCGCGCGTGATCCTGCCGGTGATGCGTTAGCGCTGCGGGCCACAAAGCCCGCGTGACGGTGAATCTGTTGTGGCTTCCATCGCGCGACTTGTGTAGAAAAGGGCATGACCCAAATTCATCACCTCCTCATCTTGGCTGCGGCATCTCTTCTTGTGATTTCTTCCTGCGAGCGAAACTCGACGCCCGGCGAAAAGCTCAAGGACAATGTCAACGACGCGCTGGACCGCCGCCCCGGCGAGAAAGTCCGCGACGCGGGCGAGGATGTGAAGGACGCCGTGAAGGACGCGGGCAAGGAGATCAAGGGCGCGGTGAACGACGCGACAAAGTAAGCGCGCCTCGGCTTCGAGGTGGCAGCGCGCTGCGCGGAGTCGCGCGGGAAGTTTGCGTGGAGGGGTGCGGCTCCTTTGCATCGCCGTGCTGCTGCCTACATGTGAGCGAGCCTGCGATAAACGATCCACCAGATCAGCGCCACGATGGGAAACACGAAGCGCGCGTCGGAGAGCACGAGCAGGAGCGATTTCAGCCACTCCGGCCGTCGCGGCCCGGCGCGCACATGATGCCATGCGGGCTGCGGGCTCTCGTTTGCGCCGGACGCCGGATGCCGCAGGCGGTGTAGCTCGCCATCGTAGTCGGCCCGCTTCCGCGCATCGGAGAGAATGTCATACGCCTCGTTCAGCGTCTGCATCTTGTGCAGCGCGTGCCGGTGGCCTCCGCGCTTGTCGGGATGATGCATCTGCGACAGCGCACGGTAGGCCGCGCGGATGACCTCCTGAGGCGCGTCTTCGGTGACGTTGAGGTTGTCGTAATGAGTGCGCATCACCCGGCAAGTTGGATCGCCCATTTAGACACAGCCGCGCGGACTTGCCAGCCGCATTCTTTGTGTGGGTGGGAAGGGCACATGGGTCACGCCCTCAGTCTGAAGGCGCGAAGTGTGGAGATGGTGAAGGCTCATTGTCCGCCGGCCAGTTCCAATGACGCAGGATCAATCGACGTAGAGAAACTCGTTCGAACTCATCAACGCATGGCACAAGGCTGCGAGGCCGAGCAGTTCGGGCGCGGCATCGCTTTTCTCCGGCGGGCCGATCACTTTTTCGAGTTTCGCGGGCGTGATCCTGTAGTGCGCAGTCTGCGCCTTCACGAAGTCCACAGCGGCCTGCTCGTCGGCCATGCTCGGGGTGCGGCTGAGGCAGAGGTTCCAGGCACGGCGCACTTGTCTCTCAACGTCGGTGCCGGCCTCGCGCAGCACGCGCAGCGCGAAGTCCTGCGCGTGCTCGCGCATGTAGGTGTTGTTCATCAAGAGGAGGCTCTGCGGGCTGACGGTGGTGACGGGGCGCGAGGCGCAGTTTGCGTCAGTCATCGCGGGCGCGTCAAAAGCGGCGAACATCTCAAGCGGCATTGAGCGGCGCGCCTCGACGTAGATGCTGCGCCGGTACTCCTCGCCATTCAGCGGGATGTATTTGCCCGTCTGCCTGCCGGCGGTGTCGCGCGTGTCGATGCCGATGATGATCTGCCCTTCCTCATTGAAGGTCACCGGCACGGGCTTCCCGCCGTGCCGTGTGGTTAACTTGCCGCACACGGCGAGCAATGAATCGCGCAGCGTCTCTGCCTCGAGCCGCAGCACGTTCATGCGGCTGAGCAGACGGTTATCGGGATCGATGCGGTCGCGTGTGGCATCGCGGCGTGAGGCCTGCCGATAGGTCTGGGAGGTCATGATGAGCCTGTGCATGTGCTTCATGCTCCACCCGCCGCGCATGAACTCGCCGGCCAGCCAGTCCAGCAGTTCCGGGTGGCTGGGCTTCTCACCGAGCTGCCCGAAGTCGCCGACGGACGCCACGAGACCTTTTCCAAAATGTCCTTTCCAAATCTGGTTCACCAGCACGCGGGCCAGCAGCGGATGCCGTCCGTCTGTGAGCGACTGCGCGAAGGCGAGACGCCTTCCCGTCGTAGGCAGCGCGGGGTTCTTCTCCGGAATCTCGATCTGCCGCTGGCCGGCCAGCACGGTGAGATCCCCCGGCATCACGCGTTGCGCCGGCTGCTCCACATCGCCGCGACGGAAGAGAAATGTGGCGGGGATGGTGGCCGCAGTTTTTGGCGCCTCCTCAAATGCGTGGATGAACTCTTCGGCCGGCTTCCGCGCACGCACCGCTGCGGCGTCGTCGGCCATTTGCTTCAGCTCGGCGGCGTGCTTGGTCTTGTTTGTCGTGTCGTAAAGGTAGAGCGAGCCGGCGCTGAGCTGCATCACGCGCGGGTACGCCTTCAGCAGCTTCACCTCATCGGGCGTGCGCTTCTTCACCGCGGTGCGGTACGCGGCGCGCAAGGCTTCGCGGTCTTTCTCGTCAGCCTTCGCCAACTCCTTCTCGAGCACCTCGGTGATGAAGACTTCCTGCTTTGCAAGCCGCGCCGTGTCGATCTTCTTTGCCTCTCCCTCGATCTTCGCAGCCTCGGCGCGCTCTGCGTCCGTGAGCAGCGAGACCAGCCGGCCGCCCGGCGTGCGCCATGCCTTCGTGTCAAAGCCCGGCTCAAAGACCGCGCGCAGCCGGTAGTAGTCCTCCTGCGTGATAGGATCGTAGCGGTGGTCATGACACTGCGCGCAGCCCACCGTCATCCCGTAGAGCGCGGTGCTCACGATCTTGAGCGTGTCGGAGATCGTCGCGTTCTGCGCCACCTTGTCATTCGTCACGCCGGTGCCATCGGCGGCCATGCGGAGAAAGCCGGTGGCCGTGATTTTATCGATGGCGTCCGCGCTCAGGTTTTTGTGCGGCAGCGGCACCATCTCATCACCCGCCAGCTGCTCGCGGATGAACTGGTCGAAGGGCTTGTCGTTATTCAGGGCCCGCACGACGTAATCGCGATACCGGAAGGCGTGCTTCCTCTCCACATCCTTTTCCGTGTAGCCATCGCTGTCGGAGTAGCCCGCGACGTCCAGCCAATGCCGGCCCCAGCGCTC
>JANOBO010000094.1:0-11427 GCA_031411695.1 Verrucomicrobiaceae bacterium | reverse complement strand
GCCATCCCCCATGCGTTTTCCGACCGGATTGATGAGGTGATCGCCGTGATGGGCAGATCCCGCGCCGGCATTGACTTCTCAGCACAAGACGACGCGCCCGTGCACCTGGTCATCCTTTTCTTCGTGCCGCGCCAGCACCATGATCTGCATCTGCGCACGCTCGCGGCCATCGGCAGGCTGTTTCACAATGAGGAGATGAAGCGCCAGCTCGTAGAGGCCGCCGGCCCGGATGAAATGCTGCGCACGCTCAGCCTGCGCGCGCCACGCGCCGCCCTCGCTTGAGCGCGGCGCCTGCCGGCTCACCTTTCCCCTTCCCCCTGATGTACCGTTCCATTCTTACTTCACGTCTTCACTCAGCCTTTGCCGCCGCCCAGATCGACGTACCTGCCGGCTTCGATCTCAGCGTGGTGCTCGCAGCGGACACGCGCTACGGCGACTATCAGTCCAACGCGGCGATGACGCTGGGCAAGCAGCTCAGGACAAATCCACGCGCGCTGGCGCAACAAGTGGCCGACAAGCTCGAAGTCGCCGACCTCTGCGCGAAGGTCACGATTGACGGCCCCGGCTTTCTCAACTTCACCATCAGCGATGCGGCGCTGACGAAAAAGCTGGCGATCATCCGCACTGACGAGCGGCTCGATGTCGCGCGTGTGGCGACGCCGAAGACGATCGTCATCGACTTCAGCGCGCCGAACATCGCCAAGCCGATGCACGTCGGCCACATCCGCAGCACGATCATCGGCGACTGCCTCGCGCGCGTGGCCCGCTTTGTCGGGCATCGTGTGATCACGGATAATCACATCGGCGACTGGGGCACGCAGTTCGGCATGATCCTCCATGGATGGAAGACCATCCTCGACCAAGAGGCGCTGGCACGAGATCCCATCGCGGAGCTGGTCCGCTGCTACAAGACGGTCAATGCGTCAGCGAAGGCGGATGACGCCGTGATGACCACCTGCCGCGAGGAACTGGTGAAGCTGCAGCAGGGCGATGTGGAAAACCTCTCCATCTGGCGCAAGTGCGTGGCTCTGTCCCTCGGGCAGTTGCGCAAGATCTACGGGCGGCTCGACATTCACTTCGATCACTTTCTCGGCGAGAGTTTTTACAACGACAAGCTCGCACCGCTGGTGGCCGATCTGTTGTCCAGCGGCGTCGCGCGAGAGAGCGATGGCGCGATCTGCGTGTTCTTCGAGGGCATCCCCGAGCTTGCCGACAAGCCCTGCATCGTGCGCAAGAGCGACGGCGGCTTTCTCTACTCGACGACGGATCTCGCCACCATCGACCACCGCATCCGCGAGTGGCAGGCAGATGAGATCTGGTATGTGGTCGGCGCGCCACAGGCGCTGCACTTCCAGCAGATCTTCGCCGCATCAAGAAAGCGCGGGCACTCCGCGCGGTTCGTGCACATCGCCAATGGCAGCATCCTCGGGCCGGATGGAAAGATGTTCAAGACGCGCTCCGGCGAGTCTGTCGGCCTGATCGAGGTGCTCGACGAGTCCATCGAGCGCGCCGCCGCCGTGGTGGCTGAGCGCGAGGGATTCTCAGAAGATGAGAAGAGGAACGTCGCGGAGATCATCGGCATCGGCGCGGTGAAGTATGCGGAACTCTCGCAGCACCGCATGACCGACTACAAGTTCAGCTGGGACAAGATGCTCTCGCTTCATGGCAACACGGCGCCTTACCTCATCAACGCGTTTGTCCGCACGCGCTCCATCTTCAGAAAGCTCGACGGAGCGGTGGCGCTGACAGACGAGATCGCAATCACGGACCCTGCCGAGCGCGCGCTGGCCATGAAACTGGCGCAGCTCGCCGAGATCACGCACGACGTGCTGGCCGATCACCGACCCAATCTGCTCGCGAGCTATCTCTACGAACTGGCAAACGTGTACCACAGCTTTTACGAGGCCTGCCCCGTGCTGCGATCTGAAGGCACGGTCCGCAACACGCGCCTCGTTTTGTGCGAGGCCACTTCGCGCGTGCTACAGACCGGGCTCGGTCTGCTCGGCATCAAGACGACGGAGCGCATGTAATGGAGAAACCCAGTCACTGACCGGTTCGCCAGCGGAGCGGCGCAGCCGCGCTCTGTAGCCCAGCTCAGTGAGCTGGGCCGTGG
Source organism: Verrucomicrobiaceae bacterium (assembly GCA_031411695.1). Classification (GTDB taxonomy): domain Bacteria; phylum Verrucomicrobiota; class Verrucomicrobiia; order Verrucomicrobiales; family Verrucomicrobiaceae; genus JAIBCL01. The sequence continues at coordinate 9,314 of JANOBO010000094.1, read as the reverse complement.
TCCCTTGAGCATCCCTTACTCAGTAATCAAACAGCTCCGCGTGATTGAAGAACCGCTCGATCTCAAGCGCCGCCGCCTCAGGCGAGTCGGATGCGTGGGCGATGTTCGTCATCTTGTCCTGGCCGTAGTCGCCTCGGATCGTGCCTTTCGCCGCAGCCTTTGAGTCGGTCGGACCCAGGAGGTCACGCACATGCGCGATGACGTTGTCGCCGGTGAGGGCGATGGCGATGACCGGCTTGCTCTTCATGAACCCGGCGACGTCAGGGAAGAACGGCTTGTCCGCGATGTGCGCGTAGTGCTCCTGAAGCAGCGGATCGGTCAACTGGAGCATCTTGCAGCCGCGAATGCTGAAGCCCTCGCTTTCAAAGCGCCTGATCACCTCGCCATTGATGCGTTTCTCGACGCAATCGGGCTTCAACAGAATCAACGTGGTTTCTTTCGACATAAAATTTTTGGGGCGGTGAAAGTGCCTTCGTTGACCCTAGAGTCAAGATGGAAGCCGGAGCCATCCCGAATGCGTTCCTATTTGTGGCTGAGCTTGTAGAACAGCCCGCCGCCAATGCTCATGAACACAAGGTTCGGCACCCACATCAGCAGTTGCGGATGGCGCGCGGGATTGTCGCTCATCTGTTCCGCGAGAATGACAAAGCCGTAATAGCCGACAGCGGCGGCGAGACTGATGAGGAAGCCGATGGAGGTCTCGCGACGCTGCGCCGTGATGCCGAGCGGGATGCCGACGAGGACGAATGTGATGCAGACGAGCGATAGGCTGTAGCGTTTGCTCAGCTCCGTTTGAGACACCGATTTCTCCGCCGGCGACATGGATGCGCCGGTGACGCTGTTGCGGCCGGAGTGAAGCTCGTCCCACAAGGCGGAGGTCGATTTCATGTCCGCCTTCACTCGCTCTGTCTTTTCCTTCAGCCGGGACAAGGGAAAGGTGATCTGCGTTTCCTTAAACCGGATGAAATCCACATTCTCAAGTCCTACGCCCGGCTCGATCTTCGGCACCTCGATGATGGCGTCCTTGAGTTCGAGGACGAAATCGAGCACGCCGGGCGTGGTGACAAGCGTCGCACGCTTGGCGCGGATCACGCGCTTGGCCCGTGTGCCTTCGAGTTCAAAGATCGTGAGGTCCTTCATCTCATTGTCTTCGCGCCTGCCGGTGTAGATGCGGAAGCCGGGAAACTTCTCGAGCACCTTGCCCGGCTGGAAGAGCGACGCCGGGTTGTCGAGCGTCACGTCGTAAAAGAGGCGCTTGATCTTGCTCTTCGCATCTGGCGTGACTTCCGTGTTCACCCAAAAGCACAGGCCGGATAGCATCATCGCGATGATGAACACAGGGAGGCAAATGCGCGGCATCGATGTGCCTGACATGCGGATGGACACCATTTCATTGTCCGCTGACATGCGGCCGAACGACAGCAGGATGGCGGTCAGAAACGCCCACGGAATCGTGAACACGAGCGTGGAGGGGATCACGAGGCCGACAAAGCGGAGGACCAGCGTGGCCGGAAGCTCCGTGTCCCCCAGCATGGTGTCGAGCTTTTTGAAGATGCTCCCCAGCACGAACACCGCAGTCAGCACGATGAAGCCGTTCATGGTGCCGGAAAAAATCTGGCGGCCGATGTAACGGTCAAAGATGCGGGAGAACATGGGTCACTGAGACTAGCGGTGATGTGCTCTTTGCCAAGAGTCTATCAAGCCGCGTGAGTGTCGCGGTTTACTTTTGAGAGGCCGCGGGCTTCGATTGAAAGCGGAGCACGAACTCGCCGTCCTTCTGCAGCCCGAGCCGGTCGCGCGCGGCGATCTCGAGGTATTGAACATCTGTGCGGATCCACTCCAGTCGGCGGAGCTGGGCGTCGCGTTCGGCCTGCAAAGTGTCACGCTCGGCTTTGAGCACATCGATCTTGCCGCGCAGCGCCGCCTGCGCCTGATCGGATGGATAGAAATACAGAACGATCACACTGACCACCATCAAGCCCAGCAGGAAGCGGAAAGCCCGCACCATCCGGTGCAGCCATCCGGCTCCCTGCTCGACTTCAATGCCTGCGCGGATCTCCTTGTATTTCATCATCACACTTTCATGCGGCCACCGAAGACGGCGTGATCTCCGAGTTCCTGCTCGATGCGCAGAAGCTGGTTGTACTTCGCAATACGGTCACTCCGGCTCAGCGAGCCTGTCTTGATTTGTCCGGCGTTGGTGGCCACGGCGATGTCGGCGATGGTCGAGTCCTCCGTCTCACCCGAGCGATGCGAGATGACTGACGTGTAGCCATTCTCCTTTGCCAGCTCCACGGCGTCCAACGTTTCGGTCAGCGTGCCGATCTGGTTCACCTTCACGAGGATGGAGTTTGCCACGCCTTGGTCGATGCCCTTGCGCAGAAACTCGACATTCGTCACGAAGAGGTCGTCGCCGACGAGCTGCGTGTTCGCACCCATTTTTTCCGTCAGCGTTTTCCAGCCTGCCCAATCATTCTCGGCGCATCCGTCCTCAATCGAGATGATGGGAAACTTCTTCTGAAGGCCGGCATAAAAGTCCACCAGCTCCGCCGCCGTGCGCTCGCTTTTGTCGGACTTTTTGAAAACATACTTCTTCTTGCCCTTGTCGTAGAACTCCGATGAGGCGACGTCGAGGGCGATGAAAATGTCATCGCCGAGTTTGTAGCCCGCTTTGTCCACCGCCTGGGCGATGACGGCCAGCGCGTCCTCTGCGGAATTCAACGTCGGGGCGAAGCCTCCCTCGTCGCCGACGGCTGTGGAGAGGCCGCGATCATGGAGAATCTTCTTCAGCGCGTGAAACACCTCGGCTCCATACCGCAGAGCCTCTGAAAAGCTCGGCGCGCCTTTGGGCATGATCATGAACTCCTGGAAGTCGATGGGCGCGTCGCTATGCGCACCGCCGTTGATGATGTTCATCATCGGCACGGGCAGCACCTTGCCATTCGGGCCGCCGAGGTAGCGGTAGAGCGGCAGGCCGTACATTTGAGCCGCGGCCTTGGCCACAGCCATCGAAACACCGAGAATGGCGTTGGCGCCGAGTTTCGATTTTGTCTTCGTGCCGTCGAGATTCAGCATCTCCGCATCGACCGCCACCTGATTACCCGCGTCACAGCCGATGAGAAGATCGGCGAGCTCATTGTTCACTGCGGCGACGGCCTTCTGCACGCCTTTGCCGAGGTAGCGCTTCTTGTCTCCATCTCGCAGTTCGAGAGCTTCATGCTCGCCCGTGCTGGCACCGCTGGGGACGGCCGCGCGGCCGAGCGCTCCACCTTCAAGTTGCACATCCACCTCCACCGTTGGGTTGCCACGCGAATCCAAGATTTCGCGTCCGGTGATCGATACGATGGTCAGGTCAGTCATTGTCGGGTTATTTAAGGTTTGCTAAGTTTCCGCTGGTTTCAAGAAGTGTTTCCCAAAAACCACGATTGGCGGCTCCGCAAGTGCCAAGGTGAAACCAATCCGCGTTTTCGCCGCGCAAGGTGGCGACCGGGACGCGGGGTGCGCGTGACATGTCTGAAATGGTTCTTCCCTCAGACCGACCAGTTTGATAGCCTCATGATTCAAATGACCGCACTGCTTTTTTCCAGACCCGCCTTCGTCGTGGGCATCTTATTTTCACTGCTCGCAGCTTTAGGTGCGCTGGCGGAGGAGAAGCCAAACTTCGCGACGCATCCGCTGTTCCGCCATTTGATCGGGGAGTGGAAGTCAGCAGGCACTTTGACGAAGCCCGACGGAAGCGAAATCAAAATGGTCGAGGAGTGGACAGGCCGCGCCACGACGGAAGGCTCGTTCGTGATGGACGGTTTCCGGCTGATCGATTCCGAGAAACAGGAATACACCTGGACTTTCACTCACAATCCAGCCACGGGACTTTACGAAGCGGCCCATCACATGACATCGAACGGCGGGGAGACCAAGCGCTTTGAAGTCTCCGTCTCCGAAGTGGAACTCACCATGGAACTGCGGCTGGTGGGCGACAACTTGTCGTCGATCACGGTGAAGGATTCGTTTGCCGACAAGGACATGGACACGCTGAACAGCGAGGTGACCCTCACGGGCAGCGGTGGGGAGACGACGATCTCGGGGAAGCTCACGCACAAGCGTTTGAAGATGCCCTGAGCGCTTGAATCAACAGCGGAGAATGCGGAAGGAAGGCGACGTCTGACGAAATCCAATGAACGTCCATCACCTGGAACTTTTCTTTTATGTGGCGAAGCACCGGGGTGTGAGCGCGGCGGCCAGACACATGCCCTACGGCATCCAGCAGCCTGCGATCAGCGCGCAGATCCTCCAGCTTGAAGACTCGCTGGGAGTCACGCTGTTTCATCGCCGCCCCTTCAACCTCACACGAGAAGGCGACGAGCTGTTCCGTCACATCGCACCGTTCTTCGCGGGCCTGGGTGAAATCGGAGACAAGATGCGCGGCGGAAGCGAGACACGACTCCGCATCGCCGCGCCAGAAATCGTCCAGCGCGATTACCTGACCGGCTTGCTGACGCGCATGCGCAAGCGCATCCCCGGCTTTCAGTTCACGCTCACTCCCGGCCGTGTGGAGGAGATCGAGGCGAAGCTGCTCCGCCAGGAGATCGACATCGGCTTTGCCACGCTGAACACCAAGCGCTCCGAAGATTTGCGCGCGCGCAATTTGCTGAGCCTCCCTCTGGTTTTGCTGGTCGCCAAGAACAGCCGCCACACCGATGCGGCGCAGATCATCGGGAAGGACCGCATCGATCAGCCCCTCATCAGCCTGCCTGCTGCCGACCCACTTGCGAGGCTGTTCCAAGAGAGCCTGAGGAAACGGGGAATCGACTGGTTCGCCAACCTGGAGGTTTCGAGCCTCGACATCATCAGCCGCTTCGTGGCGGAAGGATTCGGCGTCGGACTGAGCGTCGCCACCCCGAAGCAAATCTCCAACGACCTCGTGCGCCAGCTTCCGCTGGACGGCTTTCCAGCAGTCGAGTTCGGCGCTATGTGGCTGGGCCGGCTCTCGCCAGTGGCTGAGATGATGCTTGAAGAGGCGAGGACGGAAGCCGTGTTCGGTACCCAGTGAGATGAAAGTCCACATTGCGCGCCCACGTTAACGAACGTATGAATTACATCATGAACACCTCCATCATCGCGGGAATCGGGCCGCTTGGAACCCCGGAAATGATCATCATCGCCATCTTGGTTCTGGTGCTGTTCGGCGCCAAAAAACTCCCCACTTTCGCCCGCAGCCTTGGGCGCAGCATGGGTGAGTTTCGAAAAGCCAAGGATGAGTTTGAAGCCGAACTGCATCGCAGCGTGGACGAAGTCGACAAGCCCGCCATCAAGGCACCGGAAGAGAAACGCCAGCCCGTTTCACAAGAATCCTGACCCATCTTGTGAGCCGCTGCTTCAAACCCATCGGTTCACACATGCGGTGCCACTTCGCACCGCCCGCACAGGCAGCATTGCTCACAGCAATGCTGCTTTTTGTTTTCAGTCCTGCGCGCGCCCAGTCCACGCCGACGGCGGCTGATGCGAACGTCACCTTCTGCTCTTACAACCTGAAGAACTGGCTGGCGATGGATCGATTCGACGGTGTGGCGACCACCAAGGGCGCACCCAAGCCGGAGAAGGAAAAAGAGGCGGTCGTGGCGATCCTCGCGGCGATTCATCCGGACATCCTCGGCGTCTGCGAGATCGGAGGCCCGGACGACTTGAAGGACTTGCAGGCGCGGCTCCGGGCAAAGGGCGTGAATCTTCAGAACTTCGCCTCGGGCCATGGCGGTGACCCCGTGCGTAGGCTGGGCTTGCTCAGCCGCTTTCCGATCATCGCGCAAAACCATCAGACCGATCTGAGCTACCAGATCGGCACTCTGAAGCTGCAGTTCAACCGTGGCATTCTCGATGCCACCGTGAAGGTGGCGGATGGCTTCGATCTTCATTGCCTGGGTGTTCACTTGAAATCGATGCGGCCCGTCCCCGAAGCGGACCAGGCGCTCATGCGCCGCAACGAAGCGCACCTCTTGCGCAAGCACATCGACAGCATCCATGCCGCCACGCCGGCGCCGAACATCGTGTTGTACGGTGACTTCAACGAGCACCGGAACCAGCCGGCCATCGATGAGATCATCGGCAGCCGCGCGAGCGACACGGTGATGACTGAGGTGAAGCTTTGGGACCGCAACGGCGAACTCTGGACGCATTTTTGGGACGCCGCCGACGAGTATTCACGCCTCGACTATTTCTTTGTCAGCAAGCCGCTGCGCAATCACATCGACTTCAGCAGGACGTTCATCTATTCGAAGCGAGAGTTCTACAAGGCCAGCGATCACCGGCCGATCGTGATGAACATCAGCGTCAAGCCGCTCGGCACCGGCGAGCCGTGATCAGGCCTTGGCGTCGAAATCGAAGACGCCCTGATCACCGAGCGGCCGGCGAAACGACGCGGAGCTGAGTTCAGCCCGCTTCTGGGGAATGCCGGACCGCTTCACGCTCACGCGAAACAGGTTTGCGATCTGTGCTGCCCACACCCCTTCCCCTCGCATGCGCTTTCCAAAATCCCGATGTGAAAGCGTGGGGCCCTGGCTGTCCTCAATCCGCCCGAGTATCTTTTCCTTTCGGGCTGGAAAATGTTCGTCCAGCCAGGCGGCAAAGACTTCCTTCACGGAGAACGGCAGTCTCACCACGGTGTAACCGGCAAACATCGCGCCGGCCTGCGCCGCTGCATCCAGCAACGAGGGGATCTCGCTGTCGGTCAGCCCTGGAATGATCGGTGCCATCATCACGCCGGCCGGAATTCCAGCTTCGCGTAATTGGCGGATCGCATTGAGCCGTTGCGACGGCGCTGAGGCCCGCGGCTCCAGCTTGTGGGCAAGACCGGCATCGAGCGAGGTGACGGAGAGCATCACTACCACCGCGTTGTGCTTGGCGAGTTCGGCGAGCAGATCGATGTCACGCAGGACCAGATGATTCTTGGTGATGATCGACACCGGATGCCGGCACTCCGCCATCACCTCAAGACACCGGCGCGTGAGGCCGAGCTTTTTCTCGACCGGCTGATAGCAGTCCGTGACCCCGCTGAGAGAGATCTTGCGCGGCTGATACCCCGGCCGGGCAAACTCCTTCCGCAACAACGCGGGCGCGTCCATCTTGATCATGATGCGCGACTCAAAGTCCACGCCCGCCGAGTAGCCGAGGTACTCGTGCGTGGGGCGGGCGTAGCAATAAGCGCAGCCGTGCTCGCATCCACGATAGGGGTTCAAGCTCGCGTCGAAAGGCAGGTCGGGGCTCGTATTCGTCGAGATGACGGACGTCGAGTGATCGCGATAGAATTTGGTAGGAACCCGCCCCGGCGCCTCGCCCTCATCGTAGGCGATGTTGAGTTCTGAAAAGCGCTGGTCGGTGTTACCAAACGCACCTCTGCCGTGCGGAAAAGTTGCGCGCTCAGTCATGACAAAAAGAAGCCGCGCGAGATGAACACATCGCGCGCGGCCTGGATGGTTTCGAACGTGAAATGGTGACCACGCCTCTCAAAGCCCGAGGGCGCGCAGAAGCGGACCGTTGATCTCGCCAGTGGGAGCGAGACCTTGATCTGCCTGGAACGCACGGATGGCACCGCGTGAGCCGGATCCGATCAATCCATCTATCGCACCATGGTAATAGCCGCGCCGCGCTAGAGCACGCTGCACTTCGGCCGGACCCGCGACGTATCCGCGCGCCGGAGCGACAACCACTGGCCGATGCGGCACCGGCACCACCACGCGCGGCCCGAAAAATCGCAACGGCCGCGCGAAGGCCGATGGAAGGGCGGAAGACAGAAACACGAGCACGACAATGAATGATTTTATTTTCATGGGAGCATCACTTTTCAGTCGGGGTACGACGCCCACCGTGAGGCTGCCGTCAAGCAGTTCGACCAACTATGTTCAGCGGTTTCACTTCGGCTTGGACAGCGCCGCGTCCCCGCCCATGCTCCGCGCCGTGCCGGATTTTTTCACATGGAACGACCTCACTGAATGGACGGATGATCTGAGCGGGCTCAGCCCGGCTGCAAGACTTGCCGTCATCGGCGATCCGATCTCGCACTCCAAGTCGCCGCAGATGCACAATCCGGCTCTTCGTGCCTGCGGCCTCGACGCGCAGTACGTCCGTGTGCAGGTGCCAGTTGGCGGCGTCGGGCAGGCGTTGCGCACATTTGCCGAGCGTGGCTTCATCGGCGTGAATGTGACGATCCCGCATAAATTCGAGGCGCTCGCAGCTGTCGATGTCGTCGATCCTCTCGCCCGGCAACTCGGCGCGGTGAACACCGTGGCGATGCGTGACGGCCGGCTGCATGGCCACAACACCGACGGGCCCGGCTTCCTCCGCTCCGTGCGCGAGGCCTTCGGCTTGGATGTGCGCGACCTGCGCGTGCTCATCCTCGGTGCCGGCGGCGGCGCGGGCAGGGCGGTGGCCGTGCAGTGCGCCATCGAGAAATGTCAGAGCCTCCTACTGGTGAACCGCACGCAGGACAAAGCTTCCGCGCTCGCAGACGAACTCTCGCACCGAGTTCCAGCTCGCACGGTGCCGTGGCAGGACGCCGCGCTCCTCGCCGCCGTTCGAGAAGCGGACTTGGTGGTCAACGCCACCTCGATTGGCATGAGGCCCGACGATGCTTCTCTCCTGCCCGCCGGCTGCTTGCTGCCGGGACATCTTGTGTTCGACATGGTCTATCGCGCAGGCGGCGTGGCCACACTTCTCGCCGCCGATGCTGCCACGGCAGGAGCGGGCTATGTGGATGGGAGCACGCTGCTTCTGCATCAGGGCGCGATCTCATTTGAGCATTGGTTTGACCGGCCTGCGCCAATTGACGTGATGCGCGCTGGACTCCGGTCAGCCCTCATCCCATAGTGCCGCTGCTTTTTCAAAAATGAGCTCGTCCGCCTTCTTCCTCATCAGTTTTGTCGGCCCTATCGTGGCCGGCGGTCTTTTGTCGGTGGCGACGTGGTACTCGCGCTCTTGGCTGGCAGAGCATTGGGTGCCGCCGCTTCCCGGCATCTTGGTGGCCTTCATCGTTGGCTTCCTCATGGCGCGAAAGCTCATCCACATGTTCATTTCCGTTCACTGCCCGAAGTGCAAGAAAGGCACGGCCTATGAGATGGATGGCATCGCCTGCCGTTTCCGCTGCCGCGTGTGCTGGAAGGAGTTTTGATCAGGCTTAGCCAGCCTCGGTGTGCCTCCATTCCTCGAAGTGATCCTTCGGAGTTTTGAAGATGGCCCCGCAGCGCGGGCAGGTCACGGTGGCAAAGCCGTCTTCAAACACGGCGTCCAGGTCCTCCGGTGGCAGACGCGCCAGCAGCGGATAGAGC
>JANOBO010000093.1:0-5896 GCA_031411695.1 Verrucomicrobiaceae bacterium | reverse complement strand
CGGATGCTGGAGGAGATGGTCGCTGCCGCAAAAAGGATCAGCGCCACCAAGCCGCCGAAGCCGGTCAATCCGGTGCGTGCCAGGAGATAGTCCTCAACTCGGCTGGTCCAAGGCAACGCTGATCCTCAATCAGCCGCCGCCGGACGAAAGCGCTCAGCGATCCGTTCCACGCCGCCGCGTTTGCCATCCACAGGCTCAAAGCTCTTGGTAGCAGCATTCCAGCCAGTTTGCGTAGGATACGGATAGATCGTCATCTCCCATGTGGGCTTGCCGTTCTCCACATGACGGCCTTGCAAGGCAAAGGGGGCTGTGCCGGTCTCGCGCCAAGCGCGTGCGGTGTCGAGGAGGTTCGGCGGTTGATTGATGCCGGGACCGCCGCCGTGGGCGAGGCCGGGGACGACGTAGAAGCGGAAGAAGGACTGCGTTTGGTCGAGGCCGCCGAGGCGCTCGATCACGCGCTCGTAGTAGTCGATGGAGGCGTGGTAGGGCACGACGGAATCGGCGGTGCCGAGCGTCATGATGAGCTTGCCGCCGCGCTTGGCGAAGGCGCTGAGGTCGGGGTTCTCGGCGTTGAGATAGGGCGCGAGCTTGGCGGTGTAGGTGTCGATGTCCGCGCCGAAGTTGATGTCCTCCAGCTTCTTGTCTTTGCCGAAGACCCAGTTGAAAAGATACAGGTGCCCGTGCGAGGCCTCGATGGAACTGCCGAGCGGGATGCCGTTGAAGATGCGTTCGCCAGTCGCGGCATGGCGCGGTCCGTCGAAGAGTTTTGTTAATGCCGCGGCGTGTTCGTCGGTGAGTGTCGCGTCCTTCTTCCGTGCCAGCGCGATGACGGACTCGATGTCCTGCATGGTGCAGCGCGGGTCGGAGACGAACTTGCCTGCTGCGGCCGGGATTTCGCGTGACGCCATGTATTCATTCGCGGCGGCGATGACGCTGGCGTCCTGCTCCTTCGTGAACGGGCACTTCTTCAAGATCTGATCGTTCCACAGGAAGTAAGCGTGCAACGGCGTGCGGCAATGCGCGGCGACGGCAGCCGCGATGCCATCATAGTCCTCGGGGTAGCGCTGCGCTTCCTGCAGCGCTTGCTGGCCGCCCGTCGAGCCGCCGCTGAAATACGAAAACTCCGGCGCTCGGCCGTAATGCGCCCGCACGATCTGCTTCGCCACCACCGTCATGAGGTGCGTGGAGCGATAACCAAAGTCCTTCCATACTTCGGGGTTGCCGATGCCGGAGTCGGCATTCGGCGCGGTGCCCATGTCGGTCGTCGCCACGGCGAATCCACCGGCGCTCGCTCCCGCCAGACTGCCGGAATTGATCTTGCCAGCAGCGCCACCGTTGCCGAGACCGAGGAACCGCGCGTTCCATTTCTCCGCATCGGGCAGCCAGACTTCGACGTTGATGTTTGAGCCCTTCGCGGGATTGAGAACGAGCTTGACGATGGTCTTCGTGGCCGATGCATCGCGCTCCACGGTCGTGATGGTGCCGTACTCGATCTTCAGTGTGCGGAGTGCGGCTAACTTTGCATCACTTCGCGGCGTCTCGCCGGATGCTGAAAAACAACTGAGCAGCGAAGCGATAGCGAGGGCGGTGATCTTTGTGTTCATGGGGATGGGTGAGCTTATTCGGACGTGGCGTTAGGATTCGATCAAAGAATCCTGAATAGAAAGTCCACACGCCGCACGGGGGAATACAAACCCACCCCGGATTTGAGAACGTTTGGCATCGCGTCTTCAAAAACGAAAAATGCCCCGGATCTTCCTCAGATCCGGGGCACCGTTTCAATTCAGCCGATCCTCAAGCGAGGTCGAAGCGATCCAGGTTCATGACCTTGGTCCACGCGGCGACGAAGTCTGTGACAAACTTCTTCTGTGAGTCCGAGGTGCCATAGACTTCCGCGAGGGCGCGAAGCACCGAGTTGGAGCCGAAGACGAGATCGACGCGGGTGGCGGTCCATTTGGAAGCACCAGTTTTACGATCAACGCCTGCGAAGGCGTTGCCGCAGGGCGAGACGGACTTCCACTCCGTGCTCATGTCGAGCAGGTTCACGAAGAAGTCGTTGGTCAAGGCTTCAGGCCGCTGGGTGAAGACACCATACGCCGAGCCATCGGCATTGGTGTTCAAGACGCGCAAGCCGCCGATGAGTACCGTCATTTCCGGAGCGGTGAGCGTGAGCAGTTGCGCTTTGTCGATGAGCAGTTCCTCAGCGGACACGCTGTATTTGCCTTTGAGGTAATTGCGGAAGCCATCGGCGATGGGTTCGAGAACGGCGAAGGACTCGACATCGGTCTGCTTCTGCGAGGCGTCCATGCGTCCCGGTGTGAAGGGCACCTTCGCAGCGACTCCGGCCTTCTTCGCGGCCAGTTCAACTCCGACGCAACCGGCGAGCACGATGAGATCCGCCAGCGACACTTGCTTGCCGCCTTTGAGTGTCTTGTTGAACGCGCTTTGGATGCCGCCGAGCACTTTGAGCACCTTCGCGAGTTGCTTCGGCTGGTTGACTGCCCAGTCCTTCTGTGGCGCGAGACGAATGCGTGCGCCGTTGGCACCGCCGCGCTTGTCAGAGCCACGGAACGTGGACGCGGAGGCCCAGGCGGTGGAGACGAGTTGCGAAATGGACAAGCCCGATGCGGCGATCTTCGATTTCAGAGAGGCGATTTCCTTCTCGCTGATCAACTTGTGATTCACGGCGGGAATCGGATCCTGCCAGATGAGGTCTTGCTTCGGCACTTCCGGTCCGAGGTAACGCGCACGCGGCCCCATATCGCGGTGTGTGAGCTTGAACCACGCGCGGGCGAAGGCGTCGGCGAACTGCTTCGGATTCTTCAGGAAGCGCCGCGAAATCTTTTCGTAGGCCGGGTCAAACCGGAGGGCAAGATCCGTGGTGAGCATGGATGGCGCGATTTTTTTCGAGGCATCGTGCGCATGCGGCACGGTGCCAGCGCCAGCACCGCCCTTTGGCTTCCACTGTTGCGCGCCGGCGGGGCTCTTCGTGAGTTCCCAGTCGTAGCCGAACAGGCTCTCGAAAAAACCATTGCTCCACTTCGTCGGCGTGGTGGTCCAGGTGACTTCCAGGCCGCTGGTGATGGTGTCAGCGCCTTTGCCGGTGCCGAAGCTGTTCTTCCAGCCAAAGCCCTGATGCTCAAGCTCCGCCGCTTCAGGATCGTGTGACACGTTTTCCGACGGGCCGGCACCGTGGGTCTTGCCGAACGTGTGGCCGCCAGCGATCAGCGCCACCGTCTCCTCGTCGTTCATCGCCATGCGGGCGAAGGTCTCGCGAATGTCCTTCGCCGCGAGGAGCGGATCGGGATTGCCGTCCGGACCTTCGGGGTTCACGTAAATCAAGCCCATCTGCACGGCGGCCAGCGGGTTCTCGAGGTTGCGCGAGTGCGTCACCTGGCTGTCGTCGTCCTTGACGAGCACAGGCTCACCTTCAACCCCGGGCGAACCCTGCGCGTAGCGGATGTCGCCGCCCAGCCACTTCGTCTCCCGGCCCCAATACACATCGTGATCCGGCTCCCAAGTGTCCTCACGACCACCGGCGAAGCCGAAGGTTTTGAAGCCCATCGATTCGAGCGCAACGTTGCCGGTGAGGATCATGAGATCAGCCCACGAAATCTTGCGGCCATACTTCTGCTTGATCGGCCAGAGCAGGCGCCGCGCCTTGTCGAGGCTCACGTTGTCCGGCCAACTGTTGAGCGGGGCGAAACGCTGCTGCCCCCGACCGCCACCGCCGCGACCGTCTCCGGTGCGATAGGTGCCCGCGCTGTGCCAGGCCATGCGGATGAACAGACCGCCGTAGTGGCCAAAGTCCGCGGGCCACCAGTCTTGCGAGTCGGTCATCAGCTTGGTGAGATCTTTCTTCAGCGCCGCGAGATCGAGGCTCTTGAACTCCTTCGCGTAGTTGAAGCCCTTGCCCATGGGGTCGGACTTCGCGGAATGCTGGTTCAGCAGTTCCACTTTCAACTGGTTCGGCCACCAGTCTTTGTTCGTGGTGCCGCCACCGGCGACGTGATGGAAGGGGCACTTGGCTTCGTTGGTCATAAGTTGTCTCTTTGGTTGGGTTGAAAGTAGGTGCTTGGTCAAGCTTCACCAATACGCGCAAGAACGCCGCTGGGTGGAGATAAATTCTTCGGAATCGGCCTTTTCTCCACGGGGCTCGCTTCAATTGGGGATAGAGCTGAGGAAGATCATTCGTAGCCTAGTGCCCCCGTTGAAGATCCGAATGACCAACCACAAAACCTCTCGCAGTGGCTTAATAGCCATGATCCTTTTGGGTATTGCGTTCACTTCATCCCTTCCCTGCAGAGCAGAGTCAGCAGACGACAAGGAAGCAGCCGTCCTGCTGGCTGATGCGCAGAAGGCCTTCAAGCAGCAAGTCGAGCCCTTCGTGAAGAACTACTGCGTTGAGTGCCACGGCAACCGGAAGTCGAAGAGCGGGATCAACTTCGAAGTGGCGGTGCGGAAGCCCGGCGATGCGGCATTCAGCCAGAAGTGGACGCAGGCCTTCGCCAACGTGAACGCACATGACATGCCCCCGGAGGAAGAGGACAAACAGCCCACGGATGCGGAGCGCCAGGGTTTTCTGGACACCATCGCCAAGATCAAATACCTCAGCGCCCGCGATCCTGGTCCCTTTGTGATCCGCCGTCTGACCAAGGTGGAGTATGGCAACACGTTGCACGACCTCCTCGGCGTGGACCCGGCGGTGGCCGCTGAACTGCCGGATGAGGTGGCGGGCGAGGGCTACATGAACTCGCTGTCGCCGCTGCAATCGGAGCAGTATCTGGAGATCGCCAACGAGGTGATCCGAAAGATATCGCCAAAAGTGCAAAAAGGCCTGTTTGGTGAACCGCTCGCGAAAAATGCCGATCTCCGCGCCGAGGCGGGCCAGATCGCCCGCTCACTGGCCCGCCGTGCCTTTCGCCGTCCGCCATCGGACGTGGAGGTGGACACGCTGGTTGATGTCTTCGATCTCGGCCGCAATAACAAGCTCGATCACACCGCCTCGCTGCGCCTGATGCTGAAGGCGGTGCTCGTTTCACCGCAGTTCCTCTTCATCACCCCGGCGAGGGAAGCGGATGAGGGCCAGAAGATTGTGCCGCTCGATGATCACCAACTCGCCTCGCGCCTTTCGTATCTGCTGTGGGCCACGATGCCCGATGCGGAGCTGTCGGTACTCGCCGATGAAGGCAAGTTGCACGAGCCGGAGATCCTCAAATCGCAGGTGAAGCGCCTGATCGGCGATTCGCGCTCGCGGGCCTTGTTTGATGGCTTTGGGGCGCAGTGGCTGGGGCTTGGAGAGATGAAGAGCAAGACCTTCGACACCGCGAAGTTCCCCCAAATGACCGAGGCGATGCGCTCGGCGATGTATGACGAAGCACGGCTGTACTTTGACAGCATCGTGCGGGAGAATCGAAACGTCGTGAGCTTCGTGGACAGCGATTACACCTTCCTCAACGGCACGCTGGCCACGCTGTATGGCCTGGAGAAGACCGTCACGGGTTCGGAGATGCGGAAGGTGAAGCTGACGAATGCAAATCGCGGCGGCATCCTCGGCATGCCCGGCATTTTGGCGACGACCTCCTTCCCAAACCGCACCAGTCCCGTGAAACGCGGTATTTGGGTGCTGGAACAAGTGCTCGGAGAAGTCGTGCCGCCCGCGCCACCGAATGTGCCGACCTTGGAGAAGCAGGATCAGAAGAAGGTCGCCAACCTCACGCTGCGCCAGCGCACCGAGCTGCATCGTACCAACGCCGTGTGTAACAACTGCCACAAGATTCTCGATCCCATCGGCTTCGGTTTGGAAAACTTCGACGCCATCGGCCGTTGGCGCGACCAAGACGACACCGGCGGCAAGATCGACGCCGCCGGCGAACTGCCGGGTGGGAAGCGCTTT
>JANOBO010000092.1:0-30577 GCA_031411695.1 Verrucomicrobiaceae bacterium | reverse complement strand
TGGTTCAGCTCGTTCAGCTTCCCGAGCGCGTCGAGCATGGTGCGGCGGTCGCCGCGTTCGACTCCCGGAGGATTTTGAATGAACAGGACGGGATCGCCGGCGGAGCGCAAGGCCACGCCCGCGTGCTTCGTGGGCAGGAATCCGCTGCTCCACATGCGGGTGAACAAGGCCTGCGCCGCCGCGCCGGACGACCAGCGCGGGGTGAGCACGACGAATGAAGGCAGGTCATCGCTCTCGCTGCCCAGGCCATACGACAGCCATGACCCGAGGCTCGGCTTCCCCGGCACCTCGCTGCCGGTCATGACGAACGTGCAGGCCGGATCGTGATTGATCGCCGTGGTCCAAACAGACTTCACCACAGCGAGATCGTCCACGACCTTTGCCGTGTGCGGGATCAGCTCGCTGGCCCAGCGCTCGCACTTTCCGTGCTGCGCAAACTTGAAGAGGCTCGGTGCCACCGGCAGCCGCGCCTGCCCGCTGGTCATCGTGGTGATGCGCTGGCCGTTGCGGATCGAGTCTGGCAAATCCTTGTCGAACTGCGATGCGAGCCCGGGCTTGTGGTCCCACATGTCGAGCTGCGACGGGCCGCCGTTCATGTGCAAATAAATGACCCGCTTCGCCTTCGCCGCAAAATGCGGCAGCGAATCCATCGGCGGATGCACCGCAGCGCGAGACATCAGCTCGCTGCCGAGCATGGAAGCCAGCGCGATGTTTCCCGCGCGAAGTCCGACACCGCCAAAGAACTGACGGCGTGTTTGCTGGAGTTGATAATCGAAGAGCGGGTTCATGGGTTCAAAGCCTCATCAAGATTCAAAAGCAAATTTGCGATCATGGTCCACGCCGCAAGCTCGCCAGGCGGGAGCTTCACGTCAGGCTTGGAGTCGCCGAATGTGGTGAGCTGTCTCGCGGCGTCCGGGGCGCCATGGTAGCGGGCGAGATGCTTTTGCAGCGCTTCGGTGATGACCGCGGACTCGTCTGCGCGCGGGTAGCGGGAGACGACTTGGCGGAAGGCGAAGTTCAGGCGTTTGTCGAACGTGTCACCGCCCTCGATCAGGATGCGCTGCGCGAGATTGCGCGCGGCCTCGATGTGCTGGATGTCGTTCATCAGCGCGAGCGCCTGGAGCGGCGTGTTGCTGCGTTCCCGGCGGAGGCAGACTTGCTCGCGGCTCGGTGCGTCGAAGGTCGTCAGGCTCGGCGCGGGGGCCGTGCGTTTGTAAAACGTGTACAGGCTGCGTCGATACAGCGCCGAGCCCGTGTCGCGGACGTAGCTGCGGGTGTTGCTGCCGCTATAGGCCACGGGCTCCCAAATGTTGTCGGGCTGGTACGGCCGCACGCCCTTGCCACCGATGGTCTGATCCAGCAGTCCGGAGACGAACAGCGCCTGATCTCGGATCACCTCGGCATCGAGGCGGTTCCGCGGCCCGCGCGCCAACCATTTGTTTTCCGGATCCGCCGCAAGCAATACGGGCGTGACCTTGCTGCTCTGCCGATAGCTGTGGGACATCACGAGCTGCTTCAATATCCGCTTCACGTCCCAGCCATGCTCGCGGAAATCCACGGCCAGCCAGTCGAGCAGCTCGGGATGCGTCGGCGGCGAGCCTTGGCTGCCGAAATCATTCGCCGTCTTCACAATGCCCGCGCCGAAGAATTGCTGCCACAGGCGGTTCACCGTCACGCGCGCCGTCAGCGGATGCTGCGGGCTGACGAGCCACTTCGCCAGATCGAGGCGATTGTAGCTCTCCTGTTTCGGCAGCGGCGGAAACACGGCCGGCGTGCCGCGTGTGACCTTCTCGCCCGGCTGGTCGTATTGCCCGCGCAGCATGATAAATGCATCACGAGGCTCCGGCAGATCCCCCATCACGAGAGATGCCGGGATCACGCTCTCCAAGGTCCGCTTCCGCGCCTCGACCGCGAGCCGCTCCGCCCGCAATTCTTCCACGAGGCCGCGCGCGCCCTGATATTCGTTTTCAAACCACCACTCCTGCACGCGCTTCATGTCCGCGGGGGACCACTCCACCTCCTTCTTGCCGCGCACCAGCGTCAGCAGATCGTTCGGCAGCCCCTCCACTCGCTTGCCCTGGTTCTTCTCGATCCATTTGCGCCACGACCACTGCGCGTCCTTCGCCGGATCGACACGGGAGCTCATCGACATGCGATCCCAGTAAACCGTTCCGCCGAACTGCGTGAACGCGAATCCCGTGACCTTCATCCCCGGCTTCAAACCGAGACGCTCCGCTGCGACCTCCAGCTTCACCCATTGCCCGGCCTCTGGCAGCGCGCCGATGACCACGCGCTCCGGCGTGCGCACCTTGCCAAAAGGGATCGCGCCCTCCTCCCCCCACACTGCACGGTGATTCCATCCACCGACGAAGAATTGCAGCATCACCGACTTCGGTTTGTCCGCGGGGTCGATGTAACAATATGCCGAGAGCTTGCCGTTCGGCGGAATGACCAGGCTCGCGCCGGTGGAAAAATAGTCCTGCTCCACATTCTTCGCCGTGCGTTTCAGCGCCCGCTTGCCGCTGAAGACCGGCCCCATGTCGTTGGTGACAAAGTGGGTCGGCCCGCCCGCCACCTCGACCTTGGCCTTGGCTGGGAATGCATCGTCGAACCACACCACCTCGCTCGTCTGCACGGCCGGCGGCGGATTCTGCGTGGCGGGATCGACGTAGTTCAGCTTTGCGATTGCCTGCCGGATCTCCGTCTGCTTCGCCGCGATCTGCTTGTCATACGCCGCGAGCTGCATCGCCTGCTCCGGATTGCTCAACCGTAGAGAGGGCGCCGTGAGCAGGATGTTCCCGTCCATCGCCGGATCAGCCGCGCTGTTGAAGAAGGCATACAGCGAGTAAAACTCCTTCTGCGAGAGCGGATCGTATTTGTGGTCGTGACACACCGCGCAGCCGCCCGTCAGGCCCATCCACACGCTGATCGTCGTGTCCGCGCGATCCACCGCATAGCGGAAGAGCCACTCCTCATTGATCGCGCCGCCCTCGCCGGTCGTGACGTTGCAGCGGTTGAAGCCGGACGCCACGATCTGTTCGTGCGTGGCATTCGGCAAAAGATCACCCGCCACCTGCCACACGGTGAACTGGTCAAACGGCAGGTTTTGATTGAAGGCGCGCACCACCCAGTCGCGATACGGCCACATGCTGCGCTCATTGTCGAGATGCAGGCCATGCGTGTCGCCATACCGCGCCGCATCCAGCCAGTAGCGCGCCATGTGCTCACCGTGGCGTGGGCTTTGCAGAAGACGGTCGATGAGGCGCTCGTAGGCCGCGTCAGTCGGACTGTTCGCAGAGGACGCATGGCCCTTGTTCGTCCCATTCGACTCACTTAAAAACGCATCTACCTCCTCCGGCGTAGGCGGCAGCCCGGTCAGATCCAGCGTCACGCGGCGGATGAGCTGCTCGGGCGTGGCCTCCGGTGAGGGCAGGAGATTGTGCTCGGAGAGTTCAGCTCGGATGAATGCATCGATGGGCATGAAGCTTGGAGCGTGGAGCGTGGCGTCTGATGCCGTGCTCCCGGCTCCCTGCTCCTTGCTCCCTGCTTCCACCGGCACCGGCGGCTTCACCGGCGCTTCAAACGACCAATGCTTCTGATAAGGCGCGCCCTCTGCCACCCAGCGCTTCAGTGTTTCGATCTGCGCGGCCGACAGCTTCTTGTGCGAGTCAGCCGGCGGCATCAGATCATCTTCATCCGTCGTGACGATGCGCTTGATCAGCTCGCTCTCCGTCACCCTTCCCGGCTTAATCGCCGCGACACCGGCCTTGCTCTCCGCAAACGCCCCCTCAGCCACATCCAGCCGCAGATCCGCCTTCCGGTGCTTCGCATCGAGGCCATGGCACGCAAAACAGTTGTCCGACAGGATCGGGCGGATGTCGCGGTTGAAGTCCAGCTTGCGCGGCGCGGCTGCCTCCGCGCCCAGGGTGAATGGGGCGGACGGGGCGAGCACCAGCGCGGCAACGGCGAGTTTGAGGAACGGCTGCATGATGAAAAAGAAAGGGGCGCATACCTACGCGCCAAGATCGCGTACGTTTGCGCCATGATGCATCATCACCCGCGCAGGGCTTCCCCGTTTGCCGCGGTCGCGATTTGCCTCTTGCCACGGCACGGTGAATGCTGATAAATCTCCGCGTCCCACTTGTTACGCATTCTGATCTCCCATGTCAGGCGCTGAACCATCTCCAGACGGAAATCCGCAGCGGCCCGCCCCCGGCCCGACGCCCACGGGCTATCAGCGCACGCAGGGCGGCGGCTTCAAATGGGTGCCACCCACGCCGGAACGCCTGTCGCAAATGCTGCCGCAGTACGAGATCGAGGCGCTGGTGGGCCGGGGTGGAATGGGCGCGGTGTACCGAGGCAGACAGAAGGCGTTGGACCGCCCGGTCGCGATCAAGATCCTCCCGCCCGAGGTCGATGACGAGGACGCCAGCTACACGCTCCGCTTCAAGAACGAGGCCAAGATCATGGCCAAGCTGGATCATCCAGCCATCGTGCCTGTCTATGACTTCGGCGAGACCGGCGAGGGGCAGCTTTACTTCGTCATGTCGTTCATCAACGGCACTGACGTGCATCAGATGATCCAGCAGCAGGGCCGCCTGCCGCCTGAGCACGCGCTGGCCATCACCGCGCATGTGTGTGACGCGCTGAAGTACGCGCACGACCACGGCGTGGTGCATCGAGACATCAAGCCGAGCAACGTGCTCATCAACATGGAGGGCCAGGTAAAGGTGGCCGACTTCGGCCTCGCCAAGGTGGATGATCCCTCGCAGTCCAGCGGCCTCACGAAGACCGGCCTCGCCATGGGCACGCCCGATTACGTCGCGCCCGAGACGCTCACGCTCGGCATGACGGTCGATGGTCGCGCTGATTTGTATGCGGTCGGTGTGATGCTTTATCAGATGCTCACCGGCAATGTCCCGCGCGGCGCCTTCAAGCCCGCGTCGGTGATGATCCCCGGCATCGATCCGCGCTTCGACCTCATCGCCACGAAAGCGATGCAGCACGACCGCGACGAGCGCTATCAAACAGCGGCGGAGATCCGGCGTGATCTCGATGTGATCCTGACGACGCCGATGGTGCAGCATGGCGGTAAGGCGAGCGCGGCGATTCCAAAACAATCGCTCGCCCAGAAGCCCGTCGCCAAAGGTCCGCAGAAGCCGATGGGCAAGAGTGCGAATGTTCCCGTGCGCCAGGAAGCCGCCGCCGCCGCTGCTCCAAATCATCAATCACCAGTCGTCGATCATAAATCCAAAGCGCCTCTCTTCATCGGCCTCGGAGCCGCCGCCGCCATCGCGGTGGGCGCGTTTGTGGTGATGGGCGGGAAGAAGGAGGCGCAGCCAAAGGTGGGGCAAGCCGCTGGCTTGCCCGAGTCTTCAATTGCAACCCAGCGGGTTGCACCACCTTCGAGCGCTGCGCCAATCAAAGTGCGCGAGGAACCCAAAGTGGGGCAAGCTTCCAGCTTGCCCAAAGCTGCAACCAAGATGGTTGCACC
Source organism: Verrucomicrobiaceae bacterium (assembly GCA_031411695.1). GTDB lineage: Bacteria > Verrucomicrobiota > Verrucomicrobiia > Verrucomicrobiales > Verrucomicrobiaceae > JAIBCL01. The sequence goes on along the minus strand of JANOBO010000092.1, from coordinate 25,083 downwards.
ACCCTCAGCTCCCGCCGCCGCACCGATCTCAAATCTCAAATCGCCGATTTCAAATCCCGCCACTGCGGCCTTCCCTCCCGGCAAATGGGTGAAGGTGTACACCAAGGCCGAGGACTTGCCTGCGGAGCTGCGCAAGCCGGACAGCGGCGTGAAGTTTGAGGATGGGTGGATTCGATTCGGCGGTCAGCAGCGCACGCTCAAGGTTCAAACGACACCCGTGCGGAACTTCGGCATCAAGTTGCGGGCGTTGAAGAGCGCAGATGATGCCGCTTACGCACGCATCGCTCTGCGCGCAGGCTCGGATTTGGCGACGTGGTATCAGGGTGGCACCTGGGGTGCCGGATCGGGAACGCTTGCGCTTCAACGATGGAACAAGGTGGGCGATAAGGAGACTCTTAAAGCACGGCGCATTTCTGCGCCAAACGCGAATGAAATCTATGCGTTGGAGGTTGGTGTCGTAGGCTCGCGCGTGATCGGACGATTCAATGACACAACTTTGAGCGTCGGATCGGACGACGCACTCCACACAGGCACTGCCCACATCTACGGAGCCGAAGACATCCGCGACATCGAGGTCATCAACCTCGACGGCCTCAGTGAAGCCGAGGCGCTCAAGATCGTCGGCGTGGATGAGAAGGGCAACGACCTGCGCCAGTCTGCCACCGTTGCTGCCACCTCTCGGGCTCCGTCTGTCTCCAAGTCTCCTCCTCTCCCGGTCTCCGCGTCTTCCCCGAAGTTCGCACCCGGCCAGTGGGTGAAGCTGTTCACGAAGTTCGAGGACTTGCCGGAGGATCTGCGCAAGCCGGACAGCGGCGTGAAGTTTGGGGATGGGTGGCTGAAGTCCGTTAAGAGGATCAATTTGCCGAGTCTTGGACCGCCAACCGTGACCAATCTAGGATTGCGCGTCACGTTCAAAGGTGTGGACAAGGATGCGGCCGGGTTTCTTGCTACGATTGGACTTCGTTACGATGATGTGGACTCCAGCTCGGTGTTGTCACTGCGCCAGTACTCACATTCGATTCAGCTTGCGCGCATTGGACTGGTCACCAAGAAGCATCCGGTGCGACCGTCAGACCTCATTCTGCACACTGAAAGAATTTTCTCTCCTGTGGATCGTTCGTGGGCAATCGAGTTTGCCGTGGTTGGCAAAAGCCTTATCGGACGAGTGGACGGAAAGTTAATGCCAGTGGTGGAAAGTGGAAAGCCGGAGCAAGGGCGCATGCCGGGATCTGTGATCTCCGCCAACTCCATCCGCGACATCGAAGTCATCAACCTCGATGGCCTCCCCGAAGCGGAAGCTCTGCGCATCCTCGGCGTCGATGAAAAAGGCAACGACCTGCGAGCGCTGGCGGCGAAGCAGGCGGAGCAGCAGAAGGCGCAGGCGCAGCAGGTGGATGCCATCGGTGCCATCCCGGAGTTGAAGACGCTGCACGAGCAATTGGTAAAACTCCAAGCCGAGCGCGTGGCCGCGCCGTTCGCGACCGATGTGGCCGCGCTGAACACCAGCTACCTCGGCGGCCTCGACCGCGAGATCGAGAAGGAAAAGAAAGCCGGACGGCTCGATGGCGTCATCGCGCTGGAGGCGGAGAAGAAGCTGATTGCTGTAGCCGGGGTCACTGACCCCGGCACTCCCGGCTCAATGAGCCGGGCTACAGCCATGCGCATCCCCGCCGAGGACGACGATACCACGCCCGCCAATCTCAAAGGCCTGCGCCAAATCTACCGCACCGCCTTCGCCAAGCTCGAAGCCACCCGCGCCGCCAATTTGAAACTCCTCACCGACCCGCTCTCCCTCCGCCTCAAGCAGCTCGAAAGCACCCTCACGCAAAAGAACCGCGTGCCCGATGCGAAGTTGGTGCGGGAGTATCGAGAGGGGCTGGGCCAAAGTGGTCCGTTCAGTCCTTTGAGCGGAACGAGTGTGCCCGTCCCCTCGGGAACCGCACAGGGGACTGTGCGGGCCACCAAGAAATTCCCGCCCGGCGACGACCGCAAGGCAGCCGAGTGGGTGCTCTCCGTCGGCGGAGGTGTGCAAATCCGCATGGGAAACCAATACACCACTATCCGGGACACCGCCGACCTGCCGCGCGGTAAGTTTGATCTCTTCCAGGTGTTTCTCGAATTCCGCAACACCGCCCCCAAAGCACCCTGCACCGACTTGGCACCGCTGGCCGGGCTGCGGGAGCTGCGGAATTTGCAGCTCAGCACCGCCCCCCTTGGCGATGCGGCCTTTGAGGTCGTCCCCTCGCTGCCAGGTCTCGCGGTCTTCCGTGCCGAAAATCTGGATCTGTCCGATGCCGTATTTGCGCACTTCGCCAGCGCCAATCTCAGCAGTCTCGTCATCCACTCTTCGAAGCAGATCATTGGCGAGAAGATCCGCGCCCTGAGCCAGAGCAAGGCCCTGACCTCGCTCACACTGCAGGGCTGCGGGCTGACTGAGGCAGGGCTCCGGGAAATCGCCCGCCTGCCTGCGCTCACACTGTTAAACGTCGGCTACAGTCCGGTGAGCGATGCGGAATTGCCCCAGCTCTCAGCCCTGACGAAGCTCGTCGATTTTTCAGCAAGAAAGACAGGCATCTCCGTCTCCGCGCTGGCTTCCATGCAGGCGTGGCGCGATCTGCGGAAACTGGACCTGGACATCAAGCCTGGCGAAATGGCCGCTGGATGTGAACGGCTGTCCCAGGCGTTTCCGAAGGTCGAAGCATTTGGTTTTCACGGACTGGACGATTGGAATTACACCGCCGACGACCTGCGCGGCCTCAAAGCCTTCCCCAAACTGAGCAACCTCACCATTTGGAACACAAAGCTCAGAGATGAGGCCGTGGATGGGCTGCTGGATCTCGACAAGCTGGACACGCTGCGCCTCGACGGCTGCTCACTCCTGACGGATGCGGCCCTGGAGACGCTGTCCCGGCACAAGCGCTTGGATGAGTTGCTGATGATGAGCCTCCAGATCGACGGCGCCAGCCTCACCCACCTCGCCAAGCTGCGCAGCCTCAAGAAACTGGAGATCAGGAGCTGCCCCAACCTCACAGGAGCCGCCATCGCCGCCTTCGAGAAAGCGCGCCCGGATGTGAAGGTCACGCGGTGATTTAGAATTTCCTCCTTCCCATGAACTCAGTCGTTACTCGCCGGCACATCCTCGCCGCAGGCAGCGGTTTGCTGCTGCCGGAGCTTTCCTCTGCCGCAGATCCATCGCCGTATGCAAAGCGCGTGCTCGAGAAAAAACCGGTCGGCTACTGGCGGCTGGGAGAAAAGGATGGGTCGAGCGTGGCGGATGCGTCCGGCAACAACCTGAATGGCACCATCGTCGGCAGCGTGTCGCTGGGTGAGAAGGGCGTGTTCGACAAGGAGCAGAACACGGCGGCGAAGTTCGACGGGAAGCATGGCTGCATCGAGATCGAAAATCATCCCGCACTCAGCCAGCCGACGAGCGGCAAAGGGCTCACCGTCGAGGCGTGGATGCGGCCGGACGATCTGGAGTTCTCCGGCGGCGAGGGTGAGGACGCCTACGTCCACTGGTTGGGCAAGGGCGAAGCGGGCCACATGGAATGGGCGTTCCGGTTTTACCCCAGGAAGTCATCGCGCCCCAGCCGCATCTCGGCCTACATCTTTAATCCGGGACCGGGCCTGGGCAGCGGCGCGTACGTGGAGGAGGACATCAAGGCGGGGAAATGGATGCACATCGTGGCCACCTTCGAGCCTGGCGACAAAGCAAACCCGAAAGCGGGTGTCTCGATCTACAAGGATGGCAAGCTGGCGCTGAGTCCTGCAAAGTCGCCCGGCGCGCTCTACCAAGCCTACGATGTGACGCCCGTGCATGGCAGCGCGCCATTACGCATCGGCACGCGCGACAAGAAATCATTCTTCACTGGAGCCATCGATGAGGTCGCCGTGTATCCACGCATGCTGACCGCGCGCGAGATCGCGGATAACCACCGCGCCGGGAGATCAGGTTGAAGCACGGTCTTCCGGTGTCCGGATTTAAGACTGACCCTGCGAGCGCGAAGAGGCTGATCCAAGCTTGCGAAGTTCCGACGCTTCCATCATTAGTCCGCCGCCGGTGGGTGCGCCCATCAGAAAACGAAGAAACCCTGCCGGTTCGGACCTCAGGCAAAAAACCCCCAAAACCTGAAACCCAATGACCGACAGGGTTGAATTATCGATTAAATGAAAATGCGCCAAACAAAGCAATCACAAAGTTTCCTAGCGGTCGGAAAACTTTATTCCGTCGGCAATAGCGGGCCGGTTCTGGGGATGGCCACGGTCCTGTTGTTTGCTGCGCTGTGGCCGGTGAGCGCCAATGCGCAACTGGGGGCGGAGGTGCGTCAGGTTATTGTCGCGCAGGCTGCGACTTGGAATTCGCACACCGCCACGCTCCAATGTTTCCAGCGGGCATCTGCGCGCGCGCCGTGGCAGGCGGCATTCCCACAATCCATTCCCGTTCTGCTTGGACGCAGCGGGCTGGCGTGGGGGCGCGGTGCGTTTCAGCCGCCGCAGAATGGCATTCCCTTGAAGGTCGAAAAGGACTGGCGCGCGCCCGCTGGCATTTTTCGGCTCGGCACGCTGTTCGGTTACGCGGCCGCCGGGCCAGCGGGGAATCGGTGGCCTTATCATCAAGTGGGTCCGTGGGACGCATATGTCGATGACCCGGAAAACCCAAACTACAACCGCCATGTGCGCATCGATCCGCGCGACGTGCCGCCTTGGTTTGCAAAGCAAAAAATGCGGCTCGGCGACGCGGCCTACAAGTGGATGCTCGAGATCAGGCACAATCAGACGCCCGCTGCCGCAGGGTATGGCAGCGCGATCTTCTTCCATGTGCGCCGGGGCCCGACAAAGCCGAGCGCTGGCTGCACGACGATGGCGCTGAGCGACCTGGAAGCGCTGATCCGCTGGCTGGATCCGCAGGCCTCACCCTACTATGTGCTGCTGCCCAAGGCAGACTACGCCGCGCTGCGCGGAGCGTGGCGGCTGCCTTGAGTCGTGACGGAGCGCGTGACGATCCCTGCGATCACTTCACTTCCTCTCCTGCGGAGTTCGCGACCTGCAACTGCTCGCGGTGGAAGGTCGGATCGCTGCGGAAAGTGAGCCGGGCCTGATACTTGCGCTCGAGGTCCACGAGATGCTCGCCATCCTCGGTCTTCAAGCGGGTCATGACCTCGGGATGCACGATGACGATGAGGTCCTTCTGATCCGGCTTCCCGCGCTGGAGAATGGCGCTGAGACGGCGCTGAAGCTCCACGCTCATGGTCAGCGTGGTCTTCACCTGGCCGTGGCCTTTGCAGTACGGGCAGTCCTCCAGCATCGACGTGCTGAGGCTCTCGTGCAGGCGCTGGCGGGTCATTTCCATCAGGCCGAAAGCGGAGATCTGGAGGATCTGCGTCTTGGCCTTGTCACGCTTCACGCGGTCCAGCATCGTCTTGTAAACGAGCTGCTGGTCCTTGCGGCTCTTCATGTCGATGAAGTCCACAACGATGAGGCCGCCCATGTTACGCAGGCGGAGCTGGCGGGCGACCTCCTCGGCGGCCTCCATGTTGGTTTGCAGCAGCAGCTTGTCGATGTTGTTCGAGCCTTTGTTGCGCCCTGTGTTCACGTCGATGGCCACGAGCGCCTCCGTCTGGTCGATGACGATGTAGCCGCCGCACGGCAGCCAGACCTGGCGGTAGAAGGCATTGTCGATCTGACGCTGGATGCCGTAGTGGTCGAAGAGCGCGCCCGGCCCCTGGAAAAAACTGATGCGGCTCTTGGCGCGGCGCGAGATGTGACCGGCCATCTCCTGCATCCGCTCCACCGTGGGCAGGTCGTCGCACGTGACCTCGTCCACTTCCTCGGTGAGGAAGTCGCGCACCGTGCGCTCGATGAGGTCCGGCTCCTGGAAGCAGCAGACGGGCGCGTTCTGGCTGTCGCGCCCCTTGACGATCTCATTCCATTGCTCCAGCAGGATGCTGAGGTCGCGCACGATGTGACGCGCGCGCTTGCCGGATGCCTCGGTGCGCATGATGAGGCCCATGCCTTCAGGCAGGTCGAGATTCTCGATGATCTTGCGGATGCGGGCGCGCTCCTTCGGGTCCTCCACTTTTCGTGAGATGCCGAACTGGTCGTTGAGCGGCATCAGCACCAGCAGGCGACCGGCGAGCGAGATGTTCGTCGTCACGCGCGGGCCCTTGTTGCCGATCGGGCCTTTCGTCACCTGCACCATGATCTCGGAGCCGACGGGGTAAAGGCTTGGGATGTCCTGCGAGGTGATCTTCTTGCGCTTCCGGTTGCTGCCGCCGCGGTTCACTTCCTCGATGCCGTCCAGCGCGGCGGGGATGGCGTCCCAGAAATGCAGGAAGGCGTTCTTGTCGAAGCCGATGTCCACAAACATGGCCTTCAAGCCCTGCTCGATGTTCTTGATGCGGCCTTTGAACACGCTCCCGACGAGGCTCTGCGTGCCGACGCGCTCAATGGTGTATTCCTCGAGCACGCCGTTCTCCAGAAGAGCCACGCGGCTCTCCAGCTTCTCACAGTTGATCACGATGCGTGTTCCGCTGTTGAGGTCTTTTCTTCCGGTGATGAACTCCTTGATCCTTTTCACAAATCCAATGGGCATAAATTTCGGGTTGGTTGGTTGCGCCGCGATGCGGCTATCTGTTGAAAATACGTTGAAGAAAATTTGCCCGCCGCACCGGCACGGCCTTGGGAACCTCGCGGTTCGGGTCCACCGCCCGTGACCCGGCGGCATCGGCCTTCTTGCGGATCTTGGGCGAGGCGACCTTGCGCGAGCTTTCCTGTGATTCGCGCGCCTCACCCTGCGCCCCGACATCGCCATCGTCATCACCGGCTGCAGCCACATTGAGAACGAGTTCCTTCGAGTAGCTGACCATCTCGTGCTGCTTGAAATCACCGGCGGCTTCCGGCACGGATTCGATGGCGACCGTGTAGCCTTGATCCAGCGCCAATGCCTGCTCCAGCACGCGCTTCACCACAGGTGCCGCGCAGCCGCCCCCCGACTTCCCGCCTTGCACGAGGGCGCAGACTGCAAACTTGGGATTCTTGTAAGGCGCGAAGGAGATGAACCAAGTGTGATTGTCCTTCTGCCCGTTTCTCAAAAACTGCGCGGTGCCGGTCTTGCCCGCCACTTCCACACCGGTCACCCGGCCACCTTTTCCAGTGCCGCCGTCCGCATTGCATACCTTCCACATGCCACGCCGCACCAGCTCAAATTGATCCGCCGTGACGGCTTCCTTCACCAGATCCCCCTTCGGCGCAGGCTGGTTTTCGACGACGACCTGCAGCCCATCGACCACACGCTTCAGGAGATGCACGGGATACGCCTTGCCGCCGTTTGCGACCGTGGCGGCGACGTTTGCCATCTGCAAAGGCGAGGCTTGCACCAATCCCTGACCGATCGACACGTTCGCTACAAAGCCGGGGCTCTTCCAGTTTTCCGCCGGCTTGTTCTGGCGCGTCCATTTTTCTCCGGGAAGAATGAGGCTGCGCTCATCTTCCTCATCCAGCTCCACGCCGGAGTGCTGCCCCAGTCCGAGCAGCCCGCCGATGCGCTCAATGTTCTTCAGCCCTGCGCGGTTCCCGTATTGGTAAAAGAAGCAATTGCACGATTGCTTGATCGCATCACTGAGGTCGAGCGAACCGTGCGAGCCACCTTTGTCAGCGATCCAGCACTTCATGGCCTTGGTGCCGTAGGTCACGCTGCCGGAGCAGTTGAAGCGCGAGTTTGTGATGCCGGACAGGCACCCGGCGAGAGCCGTGACGATCTTGTATGTCGATCCCGGGGCGTAACCTCCGAGCGCGCGGGAGCTGAACGGTTTGACAGGATTCTTCTGGTAGGCCTCCCAGTCATCGCTGGAAATGCTCGGGATGAACTTGTTCGGGTCATACGACGGCACCGAGGCAATCGCCAGAATCTCGCCCGAGTTCGGCTCGATCACCACACACGCGCCACGGCCGATGCCGCCGTCTCGCAGCGCGCGCTCCGCGATGATTTGAATCCTGGCATCGAGCGTGAGATGCACGTCGTTGCCTTTGCGCGGCTCCTGGTAGCCGACCTCGCCGACGAGCGCGCCTTTCTGGTCGACACGCACGGTCCTCACGCCGGGCTTGCCGACGAGATACTTGTCCATGGTCTTCTCCACACCCGCCGCGCCGTAATCGTCCGGCACATAATAGTTCCCCCAAGGCCTGCGCTCCTCATCGGACACGCGCTCCTCATCCGGCTGGCCGACATAACCGAGGATGTGGCAGGCCATCGAGCCGTACAAATATTGGCGCGTGGGCCTCACCGCCACGGAGAGTCCGGGCAGGCCGAGATTGTGCTCGGCGAAACGGCTGAACTCCTCGAAGGAAAGGTCATCGCGGTAAACCCACGGCACGAGGCCGCGATACGCGCGCGTGTGGATGCGCAGGTCATCGGACGAGAACTGCTTGGCCAGTCCCATCTCGTTCAGCTTGCTGGCGACGAGTTCGTTGAAGACCTCGACGTAATCGTCCTCCATCTTAGAGCGCTGAATGCCTTTGATCGTCAGCTTCAATTCAAACTTCGGCATCTCCGCAGGTTTTTCACCACGCGGCCGGCTGTCATTGCGCGCCTTCAACTGGCGGCGGTATTCATCCATGACCTCCTTCATCACCACGCGGACCTCAAACGAGGGTTTGTTGCTCACCAGTGTGATGCCATTGCGGTCCTTGATCTCGCCGCGAACGCCGGGGACACGGATGCGGAGCTCTTTCTGGCCGGGCACCCGGCCGACATACTCGGCGTGTCTCTCGATCTGCAGAAACCAAAGCCTGTAAACAAGCATGCAGAACCCGCACAGCACCACGAACGTGAACAGAAGCAGCCGGAAGCGATATTTAACGACCATCGTAGCGGTACCTCAAACCGTCGTATTTGATTTCATAGCTCGTGGCGCGCGCCAGCACATGCAGGGTGAGAAACATCAGCGGTGAGAAGAACATGGCGTACATCATGTCCGTCACCAGCTTCAACCACATCGCCGTTGGAAAATAAAAGCTGCCGCGCAGCAGGGTCATGAGCAGATATTGTATCAGCAGCCACGCGGCCGTGGCAAACCCAACCATCAGCACCGGCAGCTCCAGCCTGCCTTTCTTGAAAAGCGGTCGCACGCCCTGCATCAGCGCGCCGAGCAGACCGAAGACAAGAATGGAATAGCCGAAGCGGAGGTCCGCAGTGCCAATCGTGGCGGCATCCGCCATCGTCATGCCCAGCTCGGCGGAGGCCGCCTGCCCCGCGTCGGACGACATCGGCAGGTAGCGCACATCCCAGAGGACGCCCGTGACTAATGCCAGCACCAGCATCGACGGAAACGGCACCGCCACGGATGCCGCGAAGAAGAACACGGCTGGCAGGAACAGCCGCGCGTAGTGCGTGGTCTCGGGCATGATGGAGGGGATGAACTCCTGCACGGCGAAGGAAACGAGCATCAGCACCAGCACGATGAGATTGAAAAGCATGGGTCACTTTCTTTTCGCGGTTGGAATCGGCTCGGCCCTCAACACGGGCGGCGCGGTGATGGGCTCGGCCTTCTGCATCTCGACGACGAACACATGCTTCAGTCCCTCGAAGTCCACGACCGGCTCCACAACGGCCTCGCCGGATATCTCGCGGTTTTCAAAGCGCTTCACCTTTCCCAGTTGAAGGCCGGCAGGAAAAACGCCGCCGTCGCCGGATGAATAGACCTTCGATCCGATGTTGATCACGGCGTTACGGTTCAGAAACCGCAGACGGAGATCCGGCCGCAGATCCGTGCCGCCACGCTCCCCGGCGAGGATTCCTTTCTCCCGTGTGCCCTCCACATAGGCGGAGACGCGGCAAAGCTCATCGGTGAGCAGGATCACCTCCGCCATGTGCGGCGAGAGTTTCCCAGTCTTGCCGACCAGCCCCATGTCAGTGATCACCGGGCTGTCGGTGCCCAGGCCGTCGAGCGAGCCCTTGTCGATTACCAGTGTGTTCCACCATGTGCCCGCCGACCGCTTCACGACGCGCGCCGCGGTAAGCTTGAAATGCGAGCCCTGCTTGTAATCAAGGTTTTTTCGCAGCTCGTTGTTCTCGTTCATCATCTCATCGTACTTCTTGGTGATGATGCGCAGTCGCTGCACTTCGATCTGCAGGCGCTCGCTCTCGCGCTGCAGTTGCACGGGATCCACGGCTACCTCCGGCCCGCGTTCCATGGCCTTGTCCACCCCTGCGCTGGCATGGATGAACGGCGAGAAGACCGACATGACCTTGTCCTGCAGATCGCGCGACTTGCCCTTGTTCATCAGCAGCAGTCCCACGGCGACCGCCAGGAAAGCAAACAGTGCGAGAACATTGAAGTTTTTCATGTTTGCGCGGTTCGTTCGGGATCAGGCCGGGGCGCTGATCGTTGCATGAACATCAGCGGGACGCATCGCGCATCAAACGTCCTGGGTGCTGACCTTCCGGAGGAATTCCAGCTCACTGAGCACACGACCGGTTCCTTCGGCCACGGCGCTGAGCGGATCCTCAGCCACATGCACTGGCAGTGCGGTCTCTTCCTGCAGCAGCTTGTCGAGTCCGCGCAGCAGCGCGCCGCCGCCGGCGAGCATGATGCCACGGTCAACAAGGTCGGCGGAAAGCTCCGGCGGGCAGCGCTCCAAAGTGGTGCGCACGGCGTCGATGATGGTGTTCAGCGGCTCGAGCATGGCCTCGCGCACTTCCTGGCTGGTGATCGTGATCGTCTTCGGCAGGCCGGCAACCATGTCGCGCCCCTTCACCTCCATCGTGTTTTCTTTACCAAGCGGAAACGCGGAGCCGATGCGAAGCTTGATCTCCTCAGCCGTGCGCTCGCCGATCATCAGATTGTAGGCGCGCTTCATGTAGTTGATGATCGCCTCATCGAGTTCATCACCCGCCACGCGCACGCTGCGACTGTAAACGATGCCGGAGAGAGAGATGATCGCCACCTCCGTCGTGCCGCCGCCGATATCGACGATCATGCTGCCTGCCGCCTCATGCACCGGCAGGCCCACGCCGATCGCCGCAGCCATCGGCTCCTCCATCAGATGCACCTCGCGCGCGCCTGCTGCCTCCGCGCTTTCCTTCACCGCGCGCTTCTCGACTTCGGTAATGCCCGACGGCACGGCGATCACGACGCGCGGCCCGCGCACGATGCGCCGGTTGTTGTGCACCTTGCCGATGAAATGCCGCAGCATCGCCTCCGTCACGCGGAAGTCGGCGATCACGCCATCCTTCAGCGGCCGGATCGCGTTGATGCCGCCCGGCGTTCGGCCGAGCATCCGCTTGGCGTCATCGCCAACGGCCACCACTTCATTCGTGCCGACCTTCACGGCCACCACCGACGGCTCGCGCAAAACGATGCCGTGATCCTTGACGAACACCAGGGTGTTCGCCGTTCCGAGGTCAATGCCAATATCCTTGGCAACCAATCCAAACAGCCTTGCAAACATTGTGAAATAGGAGGAAAAAAGTTAAAACAAAAACGAACGGAAAAATCAAAGCCGGACCCTCGATTCGAGCCACCGGTGTCATCCTGAAATTTTGACAATCACAAAAACCCGACGCCCTGACCCTGATCCGGCGCCCATTCTTAAAAGTTCCACAACCAACCGTCAAGAAATGTTTTCCCCCGAGGCAAATTGGTCGTCTCCAAGGAATTTAGCGCGCGAAGGAAGGCCCGAACCCACCCGTCACATGACCTGTGTTCCACACGCTCAAGCCCCGCTCCGCCGGACGGCTCCGGTGCTTACCTCGTAGATCAGCCCATCGACGGCATCGTCCGCCCAATCAAGGTGCGTGGTGGTGATGATCCGCTGGGAGCCGGGAGGGAGGCTGGCCAGCACGGCACGGCGGCGCACCTTGTCCAGCTCACCGAAAATGTCGTCGATCAGCAGCAACGGCGCCTGGCCGCGCAGCCGCTCGATGACGCGGGCCTGTGCCAGTTTCAAGGAGAGTGCCAGCGTCCGCTGCTGGCCCTCCGAGGCAAAGGACGAAGCCTCGCGCCCGTGCACCCAGAGCGTGATGTCGTCCCGGTGCACGCCGCACGCTGTGGTGCGCGTGCGCTCCTCATCAGCGCGCGCGGCGGCCAGCATCTCGATGAGCCCCGTGTCATCCACGCCGGGGGCGTAGCGCGCTTCCGCCGCCTCCCCGCCTCCGAGGGTGTCATGCATCGTCGTGACTTCCGGCCGCAGCACCTCCATGAGCTCGCTCCTCCGCGACTTCAGCGTGCGCGCAAAGTCATCCATCACCCGCGCATAGGCGTCGGCCTGACGCCAGTTCACCACTGCGTCGCGCTTCAATGAATAGTTCCGGCTCCGCAGCGCGCGGTCGTAGCCGCGCAGCGCCTTCAGATAATCTGGAAACACCTGGCTGGCCGCGAAATCGAGATAGCGCCGCCGATGCTCCGCCCCGCCGCGCAGCAGGCTCATGTCTGAGTGGTCCATCCACACCACGAGCCCGCTGTTCGCGAGATATTCCGCGGAGTGCCCGCAAACCGCATCGTCCACCGCGAGACGCCGCGTGGTGTGGTTCGCGGCAAAGCGGAGCGCGCGGCCACCGGCGTTTCCCTCCACCACGCATGTCTTCTCGCCAAAGCGGATGAAGTCGCCCTTCGATGTGGTGCGCGGAGATTGCAGCCGCAGCAGAACGCACGCGGCCTCGATCAGCGACGTCTTCCCCTGCGCGTTGCGGCCGATGAGCAGCGTGCTCTGCGGGTGGAGCTCAAACTTGGCCTCGTGGAAGCAGCGGAAGTTCCGCACTGACAGGTCATTGAGCATGGCGTTCGTTCGCGCTATCTCCGGCCGCGTCTTCCATCGGCCGCCGCGCCGGTTTTTCGGTTGCTTTCAAATCTGCCGCCGCCATGAATGCGGGCTTTCCTAATGGCCTCCTTTCAGACAGTCAAAGGCTTTCGAGACTTCTATCCGGAAGACTGCGCGCTTCGCAATCATGTGTTCGATGTGTGGCGCCGCGTGGCGCGGTGCCACGGCTTTGTCGAGTATGAGGCGCCCGTGATCGAGAGCACCGACCTGTACAAAAAGAAGAGCGGTGATGAGATCACCAACCAGCTTTATTGCTTCCAGGACAAGAAGGGACGCGACATCTCCCTGCGTCCGGAGGTGACGCCCTCGCTCGCACGCATGGCCAGCGCACGGCAGCGCCACTACCCGAAGCCCATGAAGTGGTTTCAGATCGGCTCATGCTTCCGCTATGAGGAGCCGCAGAAAGGCCGCACACGCGAGTTCAACCAGTTCAATGCCGACATTCTCGGCGATGCCTCACCCGCGTCCGACGCGGAGCTGATCGCGCTGGCCGTCGAGGTGATGCGCCAGTTCGGGATGAGCCGCGAGGACTTCGTCATCCGGCTCAGCGACCGCCGTCTTTGGTCACACTTTCTTGAGGAGAGAAACGTGGCTGCTTCGAACGCGCCGCTGTTCCTCCAGATCATCGACAAGATGGAGAAGGTTCCTGAGTCCGTGACAGCGGACAAGCTCGCCGGGATCGGACTGTCGCTGCAGCAGGTCAACGATTTCATCGCGAGCGCCAGCGAGTCGCACGCCGTCTTCGCGCCGTTGCGCGATAACCTCACCTCGCGCGGTCTTTGGGATTTCGTGAAGATCGATCCCGGCATCGTGCGGGGCCTGGCCTATTACACAGGCACGGTGTTCGAGGTGTTCGATCTCAAGCACGGCCTGCGAGCCGTCGCAGGCGGCGGGCGTTACGATAATCTTTGCGGCCTGCTCGGTGGCCACGAAATGCCATGCACCGGTTTCGCGATGGGCGACGTCGTGCTCGGCGAAATGTTGAAGCTCACTCCGGGCGCGCAGTTCGGCATCACGGATCATCTGCTGAAAGCCTTCTCGATCGATGCCTACGTCATCGTTGCCGACGAATCCGCCCGCCCCCACGCGCTTGCCGCCGTGCAGTCCATGCGCAGCGCTGGGATCCGCACGGACTACCCGTTCGGCGCCACGAAAGTCGGAAAGCAATTTCAGGCTGCGGAGGAGCGCAAGGCGCGCCTCGCGGTGATCTTCGGCGCGGAATATCCAGTGGTGAAGATCAAGGACCTCATCGCGCGCTCCGAGACCAGCGCCGATGGCACGCATCTCGTGGGGGCGCTGCAAAAAATGCTACAGGCACCGGAAATCGGACCGCTCATCGCAGGCAGTTAGCCGGCGGCAATCGCGACGTGCTGCGGGTTTACACCTTTGCGTGTGTTTCATCCGCGCAGCCCTGTCTCACAAAACTTGGTGAACCGATCTGCAAACAAAACGGGACAGGCGTCTCCGCCTGTCCCGACATTCAAGGTTCAAAGTTAACTCCGGACTATTCCTCCGTTGTCGCGTCCGCAGCAGGAGCATCGGCGGGAGCCGTGTCAGCAGCGGTTTCAGCAGCCGACTCAGCGGCGGTTTCAGGCGCCGCAGTCTCGGCCACCTCGGTTTCAGGAGTCTCAGGAGTCTCGGGTGTTTCCACCGGCGCGCTCTCAACGGCGGATGCGGCGGCCACTTCCTCGGTCTTCTTCGGCGCCTTTGCCTTCTTCACGGCGGGCTTTTTCGCAGCGGGTTTCTTGGCGGCTGTTTTCGACGCATCACTGCGGCGGCTCGATTTGCGGAGAGCGCCGGACTTCGCCAGCGCCTTCTTGCGTTCAAGATAATTTTTCCGACGACGACGTTTGATGACTTTGTTGTGTTGCTTGCCCATGATTGAAGTTTTCCTGAAAGAGGGCGCTAGACTCCCATCATCCCAAGGGGAATCAAGACGAAAAACCAGCGCGTTCTTTTGGGCGCGTCAGACCGTCAGATGGCCCAGCGCCAGGAGGCCGTAATAGGTGTATTCGCAGTCCAGCGCGTCGTCCGCCCAATGGCCGTGAAAGCCGCCTTCAGCGGACCACAGGCTGTCCACAAAATCCAGGCACACCTCACGCACGCGGCCGATGTCCGCCTGCATCCCGCTCAGCGCGTGCAGCGCCACGGCAGTCGAGAGAAGATCTGGCATCGGCGCTTTTGGAAAGGCGAGGAATCCTCCGTCCGGCAGACACTGACGCAGCAGCCACGACTGCAACTCCTCGGGAACTTCGATCCCGGCGTGCCGGTAAAACGCCGCCGCCGCCGCAGTCGCGGTCGTCGATCCCATCGCCTGTCCGCGCTCATTTGAAAACGCGCCGTCAGCCGTTTGCAGTGAGATCATCGACAGAGCGAGCTGCTCCGGGCTTGGCACGGGCAATTCCAGATCCTCATACGCGCTGCCTGCTAGCAAGGCGCCGTAGGCGCTGCCCGTCCCCTTCCCTGGCGATTGATGATAGCCGCCGTCCGGTGTGCGGTACTTCTCAATCCGCGCCGCTAGCGCCGCGCGCGACGACGCAGGAAATCTACGCGCATCGAGACCGCGCCAGCATCTCGCCAAGCAACACAGATGCACGAAGTCCAGCCCCTCACCATCGCCGTGCGTGGAAAGCCAGCCTGCGATGTTCTCCACCGGAAGCTCCTCGCGCAAGGCGATGAGGCCCTCGATGCCAAACACCGTGTAATACAAATCCGCCCGGCCATCGCGATCCATGAAGCCGCCTTCAGCACCCAACTGTGACCTCAAAAAAGCGGCGACGAGCGCTGCGGACTCACCGAGAGCCTTCGGCGCCACCCGCGCGACCTGGAGCATTTCGAGACGGAAGGACATGATGAAAAAGGGGGCGTTGCTTTCGGTTGATGCCGCTCGATTGCAAACAAATTTCTCCCGCTTCAAACATCGTGTGCGCTCATTGAGCAGCCTCGCGAAGCGGAAGGTCCACGGTCACGACAGCGCCTCCCGTGGCAGACGCATCCCAGCGCACAGCCGCGCCGATCTTGCGGCAGCGCTCGCGGATGCCCATGCAGCCAAAATGGCCCGGCTGTCCTTGTGCGATGCTTGCAGGATCGAAGCCGCGCCCGTCATCCGCGATGCTCATCGTCAGGCAGTCAGCTTCGGCAGCCAGCGTGATCGTGACCTTGCTGGCAGCGGCGTGCTTCATCGCGTTTGTCACCGACTCCTGCGCGATCATGCGAAGATGATGAATGATGTGAGATCGCAAGGGTGGCAACGGCGCAGCGGCATCGATGACGAGGGCAGGCGCGCCAGGCGCACGGTGCGCCGCGAGAACCTCCAGCGCGGTGACCAGGTCCGCCGCCGCGCTCGTGTCATCACGCAGATCCGCCACGAGATTGCGCGCCTCACTCTGAATCCGCGCGACGAGGTGGCGTGATGCATCGAGAAGACCGCGCGCTTTTTCCTCAAGCGGTCGCGTGACGGCCGCATCCAGCCGCAGCGAGAGTCCGGCCAGCTCCTGCTCGAGCGTGTCGTGAAACTCACGCGCGATGCGCTGCCTCTCTTCAAGCGCGGCTTCACTCGAGATGCGATCACGCAGCGCGAGCGCCTGACTGGCTACCTGCCGGCGCAGCGCCGCGATCCATAAAAGGCCGAGCAGAGTGAGCGCGCCGAGCACACCCACCGCGCCGCCAAGACGGCGCGCCGTCCACCACGCGGGTGCTTGAAGCACCACCAGGTCGGCGGTGTCCCGCAAAAGCAGTCGCACGCGATCCGGATGCGAGCGGAATCCCTTGTCCGACGTCGCCTCGATCTGGCAGATGCCCGTGACACGCACGCGCGATCCCGCCATGAGCGAGGCGGCTCCGGCAACTGGAAGATGCGCGGTGAGCGGTGTGCCCTCCGCCTGCAACCGCAACTCCGTGCCGGCCGCCGAGCGGAAGACATCGACCAATTGCGCTGACAGCGTGATGAGATCCGCATCATGCGAGCCGGACAGCAAAACTTTCGCTGTCACCTCCACCGGCGCATCCGTCGCGCTGAATGCCGTGTCCGCTGCCCCAGGCAAAATCACCGCATCCGCCAGTCCTGCGCTGAAGCCGCCCATGCGGGGGAAACCAGCGGCATCAACGATCGCGGACCGTGTGACGGTCATCGGCGAAGCAAGTTGGATCGCGAGCGCTTGCGCCGTCACCGCCTGCTCGTTTTGGCGTGGCTCCTCGTCTGATGCCTCGCCACGCAGAAACACGCGTCCATCTGCAAAGCTGGCGAGCACCACACCGCGCACGCGCACCCGATGCTGCGCCTCGTCCGGCGCGCCAAAGCGTAGCAGCCTCGTCGCAGTCATGAGCGGCAGACTCTCCACTTGCGGCGCCGGCTCGGTGACAGCCACATCCTGCCACGCGCTCACGCGGAGATAGGGGAACACGAGTTGCCGCCGGTCATTGATCCCGCCCGCTGCCAGCGCGGTGGCGCGGAGCCGCGAATCGACGAGGTTCATGTTCGCCGGCGGCGCGTCCACGCGCACCTCGATCACCCGACCACCGAGCGCGAGGCGAAGCAGGGATCGGTTCTCATCCAAGACGGTCAGCCCGCGGCCGATGCCATCGACGGTGACGCGCTGATAATGAAACCGGCCCGACGCGAGGTCCTCATACGTCGCCACTTTCGGCAACGGCGGCGCTTCTGAGCCGATCACGCGGAACTCTGACGCATCAATGCCGATGAGGTACAACCCCTGAAACGTCACGCCTTTGATCGCGACCACATCACCGATTTTCAGATCGCCCAGCGGGGACTTGGTGCGGAAAAAAGTGCCGCCCGTGTCGTCCTGCACAAACACCGTCCCCGGCGCTTCGATGAAGCCGATGACTCCGCGCAGCTCCACGCGCTCGCCTGCGGTGGCGCGGTCCAGTGGCAGCGTGCGGACGTCGATGGCGCGCGTGAGCTGGCCGTGCGCGGCCGCAGCCTGAAACAGGATGGCGGTGGCGATGTGGACGAGCGTGCGCATTGGAAGGACGCCGTGATGAGAACGCGCGTCACTCCGTTTGGCAAGGCTGCGCTCACGACACCTTCGTGGGATGGCGCGCCGAATTGAAACGTGCCAGAACTTTGCGCGCGCAATCGTAGGAGTGAGCATGTTTCGCAAAACCGTCGCTCTCGTTTTTGTCAGCCTCTGCGCTTGGACCCACATCGACGCCGCGCCTGCGGAACACGTCATCCTCGTCAGCATCGACGGGTGGGCGCATCACTACTTCGATGACCCGAAGTGCCACATGCCCGCCGTGAAGAAACTCGCCGCCGATGGAGTGCGCGCGAAGCGGATGGAGTGCTCGTTCCCGACCGTGACGTGGACGAATCACACGACGCTGGTCACCGGCGTGCAGCCAGGCAGGCACGGAGTGCTGGCAAATGGATACTTCGACCGCAAGGAGCTGAAGAAGATCCCGCTCATCCCAGATCCGATCTTCAACAAGGATGAGATCGTGAAAGTGCCCACCATCTATGACCAGGTGAAGCAGGCCGGCATGACCACCGCCGCAGTGATATGGCCCGCATCACGCGGCGCGAAGACGCTGGACTGGACCGTGCCCGATGTCTTCGAGCAGGAGCTGTTTGAGAAATTCGGCACGCCGCAATTGCTGGCCGAGGCCCGCGCGCTCGGCATTCCCATCGAGAAGCAGATGGAATGGTGCAAGCTCGGGAATGCCGGCAAGGCGCAGCGCGACTACCTGTACTCACAGCTCGCGCAGCACATCATCCGCACGAAGAAACCAAACTTCCTCGCGATCCACCTCGTGAGCCTCGACTCCTTCGAGCATGCCACGGGCCGCCAGTCGCCCGAGGCATATTGGGCGGCGAACGATTCTGACAACCGCGTGGCGGATCTCGTCCGCGCCACGGAGGAAGCAGGCATTCGCGACAAGACGACGTTTGTGATCACCACCGACCACGGCTTCATCACCTTCACGAAATCGATCAATCCAAACGTGCTGCTGCGCAAAGACGGACTGGTAAAGTCCGTGCTGGGAAAGACGCTGGACAAGACCTCGCAAGTCTTCGCCATGGCGGAGGGCGGCGCATGTTTCGTCTATGTGCTCGACACTGTGAACCGCGACAGCATCCTCGCGACGATCACGCCGAAGCTCGGCGCAATGGAAGGCGTCGAAGCTGTCATCGAAAGCAAGGACTTTGCCGCGAAGCTCGGCCACCTGCTCCCCGAGCAAGACCCGCGCGAGCCTGACCTGTGCCTTTCCGCGAAGGATGGCTACACCTTCACCGACTCGCTGGCCGACACCACGGAGATCATTCCGAATGATCCGCCAAAAGGCGCGCACGGCTATCTTCAAACGCACCCGGACATGTACGGCTGTTTTGTCATCAGCGGCGCTGGCGTGAAGAAGGGCGTGGTGATCGACGACATGAAAAATCTCGACGTCTCTCCGACCGTTGCAAAATTGCTCGGCGTGCCAATGCCCGATGTGGATGGGCGCGTGCTCGACGAGGCCTTGAAGTAGGCGAGCGCATCCTAGCTTCACAACATATCGGCGCCAATTCATGCACCGAGCTTCCTGTGAGCATTCGGGTACTGCGGCGCGATGTGTGTGTGTTCGGCGTGTGGCGAGCCGGGACGGGCTCGCCTACGGGCGTCCGTCGCCGAGGATGCCGTGGGCTTTGTCGATGAGCTGGATGAACTCGCCGCGATAGCCGTTCGGGTCTTCGCCTTTGCTGGCGAGGGCGAGCTTGCGGATGTCGTCCCAGGTCATCTCGCCCTTGTAGCTGGAATTGCGCAGCAACAGGCCGAAGCCGGCGACTGAGACGGCGAACTTGAACTCGCGCTCGCTGTCCTTGAGCGCCGCACCTTCGTCCTTCACGGGAAAGTCGATCAGTTCGCTCTTGTCTCCGTCGGGCTTTTTGAACCGCAATTTCACCGTCATCATCTCGCCGGACTTCGCGGCATCGCTCGGCGCGGCGGCGGGGACGGATTGATACTTCAGGCCGTCAACCACCGGACGGCCATCGGGTGATGCAGCGCCCACGGGCACGATTTCATACAGCGCCGTCACGGTGTGCCCGGCGCCGATCTCGCCCGCGTCCTTGGCGTCGTTGTTGAAATCTTCCTTGGCCAGCACGCGGTTCTCATAACCGATCAAGCGGTAGGCGCGGACCAAGGTCGGATTGAACTCGACCTGGATCTTCACGTCTTTCGCCACGGCGATGAGCGTGCCGCGCATCTGATCGACGAGCACCTTCCTCGCCTCGCTCAGGCTGTCGATGTAGGCGTAGTTGCCGTTGCCCTTGTCGGCCAGCGTCTCCATGATCGTGTCCTTCGTGTTACCCGTGCCGAAGCCGAGCACGCTGAGAAACACGCCGCCCTTCGCCTTCTCAGCGATCAGTTTCTCCAGCTCGGGCGTGCTGCTGATGCCCACGTTGAAGTCGCCATCGGTGCAAAGGATCACGCGATTCACGCCCTCTTTGATGAAGCTCCGCTGAGCTTCCACGTAAGCCTCGCGGATGCCCGCGCTGCCGTGCGTGGAGCCACCCGCCTTCATCTCGCTGATCACGCGGCGGATGTCCGGCTTCTTATCGCCAGACGTGGATGGCAGCACCAATCCGCTCCCGCCCGCATAGACGACGATGGCCACGCGGTCGTCAGCGGCAAGCTGGTCCGTGAGCAGTCCAAGACTCTGCTGCACGAGCGGGAGCTTGTTTGGATCACTCATCGAGCCGGAGACATCGACCAGGAAAACAAAGTTACCCGGCCGGTGCGCCATGCCGACATCGCGCGCCTTGATGGCGATGCGCGCCAGCCGATGCGTCGGGCTCCATGGTGCCTCCGCCACTGCCGCAGCCACCGTGAACGGCGCCTCGCCACGCTGCGGGAACTCGTAATCGTATGGGAAGTAATTGATCATCTCCTCGATGCGCACCGCATCCACCGGAGGCCGCTGCCCGCTGTTTAGAAAGCGGCGCACGTTTGCATACGACGCGGTATCGACATCGATGGAGAAAGTGGAAAGCGGCTGCGCGGCGACCTCAGTGAGCGTGTTCTCGGTGATCGCCGCATATGACTCGGTGGATCGCTTCTCACCTGCGGTGCGGGTGAGTTCGATCTCGGACTCCATGAGATTGGGGCCTCGTGACAGCAGGTCATCCTTCACGGCCTGCATCGACATCGGCGCGTCGGCGTTGACCGTCTTCCGAGGAAATATTGCACCTCCGAAGACACCCATCTCCGCGCCAGGCGCGAACACGTCTGCACCCGCCGGCGGTCCGACGGTGGTGCGCACAAAGCCGCTGGCTGTAATCTTGGTGCCTTCCTGCGCGCCTACCAGCGATGGAGTGGAGGATGGCGTCTGACGCATGAGTTCGCGGATCTCGGATTTGTCTCCGCGCGCAGAAGGCATCGCCTGGTTCGTCGGAACAGGCGCGAGGGCGAGATCGGGAGAGACCATCGTGCCCGCACCGCTCTTCACCTGCGTCGCGCCGGACGACCTGAACCCTGGGCTGTTCAAGGTCACGTCACCCTCACTCGGGGTGACTGTTGACGCCTTCATGAAGCCACGCCCGACTCCTAGCTGGTCAGGCGATTGCGACGCCGGGTCGTTAAACGCCAAACGATTCCGGGCGACTTCGCCCCGGACATATCCGAACTGCGTGGTGCCTCCAATGACCACAGTGCCACCAGTGAAGGTGTTGGATCCGGAAATCGTGAAGGTCACGGCACCTGACTTGGCCAGCGTCACACCACCCGACCCCACGATAAGACCGGAGAACATGCCAGCCGGAGCTGGCGAGACCTGTGAAGCAAAGGTGCGGGTCACAACCCCTTCCCTTCCACCGAGGCTCAAGGAGCTGGCGCTTGTCTTGATAATTCTCGCAGGCTCCGAGGCTTCGTCCTTCAGTTTGGCGACGTCAATTTCCAGCGGCGCGCTCGGGGAGGCTTTCAACTTTGCCTCGACATCCGCCACGAGTTTCACTGGATGAAACGGCGAAATGTCCGGCACCGGCGCACCTGCCGTTTGATCCTGTGCGAGCGAAGGCGACAGGACGAGGTGAGTGGGCTCTGGCTTCGGTGTGGCGATGGCGACGAGCGCGGTGGAAGATTCGCCCGCCGTCTGCGGTGCCGATTTCCTGGAGAGGTATGGCGCCATGGCCAGAGTGATCGCGGCGGCCGCGCTCAGCGGCAGCAGGATGGATGGATTCTGCCACCAGATCCGTGACTGCGGCTTGACCGCCTTTCCTCCCGCGATGTGGACATCATCGGACCTGCCCCGATGTCCGGCCGCCGTGCTCTGCAGGCGGGCTCGTTGCGCATCTGTGAGAGCGGCGCGGTCATCGCGGAGATGGTTTTGGATGAAGCGGCAAAAGCTTTGGGTGGTCTCCGCCTCAGCCTGAATCGCGGGATTCTTTTTCAACTGTTCCTCGTACGCGGCGCGTTCCGAGGGGCTGAGTTCGTTCAGCGCCCACGAGGTGAGGTTGGGGTCGTGCGATGGGTTCATGGCTCGTTGGGGTGGTTGAGCTGTTTGGTGTCTGATGTTTAGCTGACGGCCTCCGCCGCCTTCCACTTGATGCGCATGGCGGCCACGCCGTGATGGATCAGGTAGCCGACATTGCCGATGCTGGTCTGCATCACCTGGCTGATCTCCTGGTAGCTGAGATTGATGATGAACTTCAGCCACACCGCCTGCCGCTGTTTTGCCGGCAGCTCGTTGATCATCTTGTGCAGCGCGGCCTTCGTCTCGGCGGCCTCCATGTTGTCGGCAGGCCCTGCGACGGTGTCGGCTTCGAGTTCGAGAAGTTCAGTGTCCATGGGGACGAGGCGTCGGTTCTTTCGATAGAGATCGAGCGCGCGGTTCCTGCAAGAGGTGAAGAGCCATGGCGCGATGCGTTCCGTGTCGATGAGGTGGATGTTTTGGCTGAGTTTCAAAAACACATCCTGCACGATGTCCCGCGCATCCTCTAACTCCCGGGCATACGTCTGGGCAAAGCGGATGAGCGGCCGCTCATAGCGCTCGAGAGCGTCGAGGAAAATGCGTTCGGTGTCCGGCATTCAATGTTCGGGGTGCATGACGGAGGGCCGTCGGGTTTGTTGGGAATTTTTTGTGAAGCGGTCAGATGACATCCACGACATGGCTGGTTCCGGGACGTGCGGGATAAAGCGTTCGTCAGCGGATATTGATGCACTGGGTTTTGACTTCCGTCGTCATCAGTCTATGGGCATCGCATGGCAGAAGTTTCCTCCACACGCAATCTCGCGCCCGGATCGTCCGCGCCAACATTCGATCTTCCTGACGCGCAGGGCAGACGGTTCAAGCTGTCCGATGTCCGGGGGGACAGAGGCCTTGTCGTCGCCTTCATGTGCAATCACTGCCCGTTCGTGATTCATCTCGCGCGACAGTTCGCGGTTTTTGCCAGCGTCGCGAAGGAACAGGGCTTTGGCGTCGTGGCGATCAATTCCAACGACGCTGAACGCTACCCGCAAGATGCGCCGGACAAGATGCCTGCATTCGCTACGGCGAATGCGTGGACGTTTCCGTATCTTTTCGATGGTGATCAAAGCGTCGCAAAAAAGTACTCCGCCGCGTGCACGCCCGACTTCTATCTCTTCGACGCAAAGTTGAAGCTCACGTATGGCGGGCAGTTTGATGACTCGCGGCCAAAAAACGGCAAGCCCGTGACCGGCCGCGACCTGCGCCGCGCGCTGGATGCTGTGATCTTCGGTCTGCCGCCGATATCACCGCAGCAGCCCAGCTCCGGCTGCAGCATCAAGTGGAAGCCGGTTGGTGAAGTGTAGGCGATGCCACCTTTACGAAGGCACGCGATGCGTGTTCCGAGTTCCGCCGAACGACGTGGGCGTAGCGCTCTCAGTCGGTAAATCCGGCGGCGCACGAGAGCCTAATGCTGAAAGACAAACTCCGCGGAGTTCACCAGCGCCCACGCCAGATCCTGCGTCGCGGTCGCCCGTGTCGCGCCGGGAGTGCTGTAGAATCGGAGAGCGGCCTGCAGTTCCCGCGCCTCGGGGAGCCGGTTGAAAGACGCAAGATAGAGCTCGCGCACAATGCCTGGCTCGCCGAGAGCGCTGTTCGCGAGCTTTGCCGCGCGACCGTCTTTGGCGCTCAGTTTTTCCTGGAGACCGTTGGAGTTCATGAGGTGCAGCGCCTGCACCACGCTGGGCTTGCGGTCGCGCTCGCACGGGCATTCCTGGCTGGCATTCGGCCGGCCGAAGGCATCGAGAAAGTCAGACTCGATCTTGTGGTTCCAAGTTTGCACGGCGCGCGCGCCTTTTGGCAGGCCGGTGAATCCATCCTTCACCCCCGTGACATCGGACACTGCGTCAAGCAGCACCTCGGCGGTGAGCCTGCGGCGATACGACCGGGAGAAATTCTTCGTGTCAGCCACATTGCGCGCGTTCGGGGTGGAGCTGAGCTGATACACGCGGGACTGCATCAGCGTCCGCATCAGATGCTTCAAATCGTAACTGTGCGTCGCGAAGTCCCGCGCCAGCCACTCAATCAGCTCGGGATTCGTCGGCGGATTGGACATGCGGAAATCGTCCACGGGCTCCACGATTCCACGGCCGAAGAACTCACCCCAGATGCGGTTGGCGATGGCCTTTGCGAAAAACGGATTCTCCGAACCAGTCATCCAGTCTGTCAATCGCGCGCGGGGATCCTGGCCGTCCACATACGGCATCTCGGGGCCGTCGGGCACTTTTGGCGTCATGATCGCCTCCGTCACCGGATGCTCCACGCCCTTGCCGCCGGGCGCATACCAGACGTGTTCCGGCTCACCTGAGATCGGCGCGGAGATCCCCTGACCCTTGCGCTTCGTCTGGCCGAAGAAGGCGGCGAGCTGGAAGTAATCCTCCTGCGTCCATTTCTCGCTCGGATGATGATGGCAGCGCGCGCAGTCCATGCGCACCCCGAG
This sequence comes from Verrucomicrobiaceae bacterium, assembly GCA_031411695.1. Lineage (GTDB taxonomy): Bacteria > Verrucomicrobiota > Verrucomicrobiia > Verrucomicrobiales > Verrucomicrobiaceae > JAIBCL01. The sequence goes on along the minus strand of JANOBO010000092.1, from coordinate 362 downwards.
AAAGATCTGGCTCACAAAGGCTCCCGCGTCCGCAGGCTCGCGCTTGTCGCGAAACAAGGCCGCCGGGCCGTATTCGTGCGTGCTGCCTTGCGCGGTCAGCAGCTCGCGCACCATCGCGTCATACGGCATGTTTTGGCGGAAGGCCTCGCGCAGCCAGGCATCCAGGAGGAACACCGGCTTCACGCCGACGCGGGACGGGTTCGGGCGGATCAGATCGCCCCATTTGATGGCCCAATGGTCCGCGTAGTTCGGGTGCTTCAAAAGCTCGTCCACCAGCTTCATCCGCTTGGCCGGATCGGGGTCGGCAATGAACCTCCGTGCCTGCTCCGCAGTCGGGAGCACGCCGATGCTGTCCAGCGAGG
>JANOBO010000091.1:0-9616 GCA_031411695.1 Verrucomicrobiaceae bacterium | reverse complement strand
TGCTCGATATTCTGGAGTGACCGCGCGAAGCGCGCTGCATTGGGGAGCACAGCCGGCCTGGCTGTCGTTTTTGGCGGCCCGCCAAAAACTTCGAGCGCAGCGAGCACAACCGAAGGGACGCTTACGGGGAGCACGACATTCCACGTCTCCGCACATGCGCCAGCAGCCCGTATTGGCTGCCGCCAAGTTTCCAGGGAAGCACGCGGTTCCTGTCTGTGCGGTTGTGTTGGCTGCGCCAAAGTTCTGCGCGGCCCGCGCAGAACGACAGCCGGGCCGGCTGTGCTCCCCAATGCGGAGGCGCTTCGCGCATCTGTTACGGAATCTGCTTCCCCTGCGCGGCTTCCCAGAGGCCGTACCAGTCTTCGCGCTCCAGCTTGATGGTGTCCGCCTTTGCGGTGGCAGCGATGCGGTCGAGCTTGGTGGTGCCGATGACGGAGAGAGGTTGAGATGGATGGGCGAGCACCCAGGCGTGGGCGAATTGCTCGACCGTGGCGTTGTCGTATTTCGGCGACAACTCGGCCATCTTTTTGTGCAGGCGTTTGGCGGCGTCGAGTTCGAGATTGAAGAGGCGTCCGCCGCCGAGCGGGGACCAGGCCATCGGTTTCACGCGATGCTTCTGGCATTGGTCGAGCGTGCCGTCGTGGATGGGATCCGCGCACAGCAGGCTGAACTCGATTTGATTCGTGACGAGCTGATCCATGCGTGAGTTCAGCAGGTCGAACTGATGGACGTTGTAGTTCGAGACACCCGCGCTGCGGATTTTTCCGTCCTTAAGCAGCTTGTTCAGGCCTTCGGCGGTTTCGTCGGCGCTGGTGAGCCAGTCGGGCCGATGCACGAGCAGGAGATCGATGTGGTCGATGCCCATGAGCCGCAGCGATTTCTCAGCGCTCTTGATGATGCGGGCGGCGGTCGCGTTGTAGTGCGCCACTTTGCGGTCGGGATGAAACTCACACGGCACGTAGATGCCGGACTTGGTGACGATCTCGAGCTTCGCGCGCAGCGTGGGATCGAGCTTCAATGCCGCGCCGATGGCCTCCTCCACACGGTAGAGGCCGTAGATCTCCGCAGTGTCGATGGTGGTGATGCCGAGATCGACGCACAGCTGCAAACGTTTGAGCAACTGCGCGGGTGAGGCGCTTTCCTTGTCATCGAGCACACGCCAGGTGCCGAAGACGAGGCGGGAGAATTCAGGGCCGGTGGGTGCGATGCGGGTGCGGGTGATCATGAGGAGACGATGATGATGATTGGAGCGGGAGAAGCGGTCGTGCGCAATCTGTGAGGCGGGTATTCCATGCTGAAATCGCAGACGATTTCCCGTTGGGTTTTCACTCCTCCTGATAACCGCGCCACACCCAGACAAGAGTGCCAGCCTGGGGTGGCTCGAAGAGGGTGCGGAGCAGGATTTCCATCGCGGATCGTCTGCCGTATGCACCGGATGTCAATGCCGCGGGGCCGCGCTTGGGAGAAACTGCACCGCATCGGCAATGACGACCTTGTCCCGCTCTGTTCCTTCGTTGGACACACGCACCCATCCATCGCGGCCCGCTGCAAATCGGAACGTGCCGAGCGAGCGAAAGAGATGCTCGATCTCGGGCTGCTCCTGCTGGTTCACATGCACGATGGTCTCGCCATCGGCATGACGGATGATCACGGGCGCCTTCGCTGTGCGGCGGACATTGTGGCAATGCGCGAGCCGCACCTCATACCAGCCGGCTTTCGGAAGGGCAGGCGTAAAGGTCGCCGACTTCGCGCCCTTGCCCGCCTTCATGTCGTGGAGGTAACCGAGGCCCACATACGGCGGCGTATGCGTGGAGTATTGCCATTGGCCGATCAGCTTGGCTTCGGTCTCATCCACCACGATCCCCGCCAGCTTCGCGGGGTCGGCAATGATGAACTTCACCATCTCGGGCCGGTCAACCTCGCCGGGCGGGTGAAGGTTTTTGAGCGCGTCGGGATGTGGAATAATCGGCGACGGCCGCGCGCCTTCCCTTCCCCAAGCGACGCTGAACACCGCTGCCGCGATCCATCCTCTGAACAGCAGGCGCTTCATGATTTGCTGGAAAACATCCGACGTAGAATCGACACGCCAATGAGAAACGGCATCAGCGGCAGCAAGGCGAAAAGATACGCGCCGCCAAAGCCGCGCTTCACGACGACATCGGTCGGCTCTTGCGGATCATACCAGCAGGGCACCTGCGCGCCGACGGTCCACTCGCGGAATTCTTTTTCCAACTGCGCCTGGCCTCCGCCCGTGCGTAAAGATGAACCCGTATCGTAACCCGTGGAGAGCACCTCGCGGCCTTCGACCTTGTAGCGCACGGCGAACTCAGGCTTGCGCACATCAGACGCGCGGGTTTTTGAGCTTGCCCCGCTGCTCAGGCGCCGACTGCTCGCCACTGTTTGCGTGACGACGCGCCGGCCGATGATCGTGCCCGTCGTCTCGCGCCAATCGTGGAGCACGCGATAGTCCCGCCACGCCATGCGCGTGGCAAGGCTTGCGGGAGCAAGGGACAAGGACACCCATCTCCTCATCGCACAAGCTGCGAGCCTCGCAGGCCGGGTGAGGCAGGTATTCATGCCAGTCCCAGTTCTCCCCGCACCTTTGCCGCCGTCCAGCCTTGCTCTCGAAGGGCGCGCAAGGATCTCGCGTCCTCGCGCTTTGCCAGCCGCCTTCCACTCTCGTCAGTGACGAGGCGGTGATGCCGCCAGCGCGGCACCGGCAGCCCGAGCATCTCCTGCAGCAGACGATGCAGATGCGTTGCCTCAAACAAATCCTCGCCACGCGTGACGAGCGTGATGCCTTGCCGCGCGTCATCCACCACGACGGCGAGGTGGTAGCTGGCCGGTGTTTCCTTTCTCGCGAGTACGACGTCGCCGAAGACTGCGGGCTCCGCAGCCTGCGTGCCACGATCGAGGTCATCCCACCGCAGCACGCGCTGCGCCGGACGTGTAGAACCCTCCGATGCTCTTGATGCGTCGTTTCCGACGGATGCCAGCGCCCGCCTGACATCCAGCCGCAGCGCATACGGCTGACCGCTGGCCATGCGCTCTGCGCGCTCGGCGATACTGAGGCTGCGGCAGGTGCCGGGATAGAGCGGGCCATCGGGCCCGTGCGGTGCCTGGCCCGCGAGCGCGATTTCCTCTTGGATTTCCTTCCGCGTGCAGAAGCACGGATACAGCACACCGCGCGCGGCTAGCTGGTCCAGCGCTTCTTGATAGTCGCCGAAGTGCTCGCTCTGCCGGCGCACAGGATCTTCCCATTGCAGTCCGAGCCACGCGAGATCCTCATAGATCGCCGGTTCATATTCCCGCCGCACGCGCGTCGGGTCGATGTCCTCGAGTCGAATCAAAAAACGCCCGCCCGACTTCTGCGCCTCTCTGTGCGCGAACAGAGCGGCATAGGCGTGCCCCAGATGAAGCCATCCGGTGGGGCTTGGTGCAAAGCGTGTGATGACGGACATGCGCACGCACATTTAGCGGAGTTTCCCTGTCCGTCACGGGCGGGGATTGACTTGATGCGTCGAATCGAGGTAACTCGAACACCAACCTCAAACGCCGCCCATGAAAATCACACGCACCCTCGCGCTGGCCTTCGTCGGACTCGCCGCCGGCATCGTGCATGGCCGGGCAGAACCGGGCGGCGGAAAGAAAACCACGGAGTTCAGAGCCTCGCTCGATGCCATCGTTGATTGGATGCGTCCGTTCGAACTCACGCCGGAGAATCTCGAGGCGGCCTATGCTTCCAAGGGTTTCAAGACAAGCCCCGTTTTCTCGTGGTCCGACGACAAGACAATGGCGCGCCTCGGCCGGCATCCGTACTCGAACATCACCGTCGATCTCACCCTCTTCGGCGGAAAGGTTCCGGTCGAGGAAGCAGTGATCACCTTCAAGGAAGGAAAGGCTGAGAGCATTGAAATCGAGATGGCTCGGCAACACGCATCCGTCGCGGGCGATGCCATGCGGGAGATTCTGAAGGAGGCGCCGCGTGCCCGCGTGGTGTCGCGAGCCAAAGGAAACAGTGTCGCGTTCTCATCGTGGAGCAGTCCGGAGGTGCTGGTGGTGCTATCCGAGGGCGGCGGGTCTGGCGTGATCCGAATGGTAAAGCCTGCGGACGCCTTGCGCGCTTTCATTCACGATGCCGGCGATGCATTTGCCATCATCTGCGATTTGGATTTTCTGCTCGATCATCCTGCGGCGTGGCAGATGAGCCCCGAGGCGCTGGATCGGCGCTTTGACGTGGCGGATCGCGGCTTCAAGGACCCGCCGTTTTTCAAATGGCTGTCGGCAAAGAAAGACAGGCTGCGCTTTGCCCGCCAGCCTTTCTCAAACATCACGGTCGATCTGCGGATCTTCGGCGGTCGTGTCGCGGTCGATGAGGCCACGGTGGATTTCGTCGATGGCCGGCCGACGCTCGTGAACATTTCCGTTTACAATCGCGGCGACTCTGGCGGCATGGGGCCGGGTGAGTTTGACGCGCTGTTCAAGGCATGCGGGCAGTCGCTCGGGCAGTGGCTGAAGGTCGGGCCGCAGAGGCGCTCCGGCGCGGCAAACCAAGCCGTGAAAACCGTCGGCTGGATGTGGCAGACACCGCTGTGCATCGCGGTCCTGGAGCACAACGAGTACGGCGGCGCGGGGAAGAAAGTGGTGGCTCCCGAGTTTCTGCGCATCAAGCTCGCGCCGCCTGGAAACAGGAACTGGGGCCTCGGCGGAGGTGGGATGCTTGCTGCCGCAGTCACCAGGTCAAGCCTCTCGAATAATGTGGTTAAGGCTGCTGGCGGCGATGTGTACATCAAAGGGGTGCCGATGGTCGATCAGGGAGCGAAGGGCTACTGCGTGGTCGCATCGTGCCAGCGGTTGTTCGAGTACTACAAGATCGCCTGCGACCAGCATGAGATGGCCCAGCTCGCAGGCACGAGCGCGGACGGCGGCACCAGCTCGCTGGCCATGGAGGCTACGCTCGGGAAGATCGACAGCCGGTTCAACACCCGCTTCAAGCCGCTCATCAGCCCGTCACTGCGTGGTGAGCGCACCTATCGTCCGCCGGACCTGAAGAAATTCACCGAGTCCATCAAGAGCCACGTGGCCGAGGGGGTGCCGCTGCTGTGGGCGTTGAACTTGGGCATCGCACGGGAAGAGCCGCCGCTGCCACCGGGCGGACAGATGAGGGGCGGCCACATGCGGATGATCATCGGCTTCAACGAAGCGGCGGGGCAGATCATCTTCACGGACTCGTGGGGCGCGGGCCATGAGATGAAGCGCATGAGCATGAGCGACGGCTTCGCCGTGACCGATGCGCTTTACGTTCTTCAGCCACGAGGCTGAGCCGCGTCCTCGCATGGATCACTCTGCCTCCCTGGTCGCATTCCGGGACGGAATGGCGCGGCTGGCTGAACTGAGGAGGTAAATCCATGAGGGGCGGAATGATCGGCTGCATTGGCCGTGACCCAGCCGGCGGGGGCGTCCGCGCGATTCACAGCGCAAGATCATTTGCCGCGGGGCGTTCCGCTTCTCCTCATGAATGTTTTCTCCGTCTTGCTGCTCGCTCTCGCGTCATTCGCATCACTCACCGCTGCGCCACAGGATGACGCGTATGTTCTGGGTCCCGACTCGCTGCCAAACGAAGGCGTGCCGCACGGCAAGGTCATCGCGATGGAGCCGTGGCACTCGAAGATCTTTGACGGCACGGTGCGCGACTGGTGGATCTATGTGCCCGCGCAGTACGATGCTGCCAAGCCCGCCTGCACGATGGTTTTCCAAGACGGCGGCAAGGCTAACGAGAAAGACCCGAAATTCGGCGGACCGAACAGCGCGGTGTGGGTGTTCGACAATCTCATTCACGCGGGCCAGATGCCGGTGACCATCGGCATCTTCATCAGCCCCGGCAGCTTTCCGTCCGCCGACGCAAAAGCAAAGCCGCGCAGCAATCGCAGCTTTGAATATGACACTCCGGACGCTCTCTACTCGCGCTTTCTGCTCGAGGAGATCCTTCCGGAAGTAGGCAAGACGTACAAGCTCAGTGATGATCCCGAGCACCGTGCGATCTGCGGCAATAGCAGCGGCGGGATTTGCGCCTTCACCGTGGCGTGGGAGAAGCCCGATGCATTCCGCAAGGTGGTCAGCCACATCGGCTCGTTCACCAACATCCGCGGCGGCTACGGCTATCCGGCGATGATCCGGCAGACGAAGAAAATGGAGAACGCACAGGCGGCCTACAACACGCCCGAGCTGAAGGCGTTGCTCGAGTCGCGCCGCAAGATCCGCGTGTTCCTGCAGGACGGCAAAAACGATCTCGACAATCAATTCGGCAACTGGCCGCTCGCGAACCAAGACATGGCCGCGGCGCTGAAGTTCGCGGGCTGGGATCATCAGTTCGTCTTCGGAGACGGCACGCACAACGGCAAGCACGGCGCGAGCTTGTTCCCCGGGACGATGCGCTGGCTGTGGCGGGATGTGAAACCGTGACCCGGATCCAAGCGCCGGGCCTTTGCCCGCATGGGTGCGGTCCGTTTAGATTCCGCGACAGCTCTCAAGACAGCAACGCTCCGACATGCGCGGTGACCGCGCTGGCGAGGCCGCCCAAGTTGTAGCCGCCTTCGAGGACGGAGACGAGCCGACCATCGCAATGTTCAGCGGCGGCTTGTTTCATGAGCTGGGTCAGCGCGACGAAGTCTTCGTCGGTGAGCGTGAACTTGCCGAGCGGATCGCCGAGGCGGGAGTCGAAGCCGGCGGAGATCATGATGAGATCTGGGCGAAACTTTTCGATGGCGGGGAGCAGCTTCTCGCGGAAAGCGCCGCCGATTTCCTTCATGCCTGCGCCGGCCGGGAAGGGACAGTTCATCGTGGTCCCCTTCCCTTTTCCAGAGCCGCTCTCGTCAGCATGCCCGGTGAAGGGATACCACGGCGACTGGTGGGTGCTGAAGAAGAAAACGCTGCCGTCCTCAGTGAAGATGTCCTGCGTGCCATTGCCATGATGCACGTCCCAATCGACGATGAGCACACGGTCGAGCCCGTGCTTCTGCTGCGCGTGGCGGGCGCCGATGGCGATGTTGTTAAACAAGCAGAAGCCCATGCCTTGGGCGGGCCGCGCATGATGACCGGGCGGGCGCACGGCGCAAAACGCATTCGCCACCTTCCCGCCCACCACGGCATCGACGGCGTTCAGCACTCCGCCGACGGCGGCAATCGCGACAGCATACGAGCGCGGGCAGATGGCGGTGTCGCCCGTGGTGAGATCGTGGCGTCCGCTCTCGACATCGTCCTTGGCGGTCTCGATGTACGTCCGCGTGTGGCAAAGCGCGATCTCGTCGGGCGTGGCGTCACGTTTGGAGATTGACGCCGCCTTTTGCACAAGGCCGGAATCCGTGAGCGCCTTCGTCACCGCGGCATAGCGCGCGACGGCCTCAGGATGACCGGCGCCGGTGTCGTGAAGTTTGTAGATTGGATCGAGCAGCAGGCCGGTGGACATGACGAAGGGATTGTTTGAGCGGCGGAAGTTTCCGCATCATAACTGCACGCCTTGGATTCAAGCCACACCATTTTGCATCGGCCCATCGCTGAAGTCCCCGGCCTCACCTCACGCATCGTGAAGATGCTGGCAAAGGAGGGGATCGAGCGCGTGGTGGATGTGGTGTGGATGCTGCCCTTCCGCCATGAGGACCGACGGCGGCTGGACGCGTTGGCGTTTCAACCGGGCGACACGCCGTGCTGCCACTTTGTCCGCGTGACGAAGACGCACATGAAGTTCTTCGGCCGCCGGCGCGGCGCGGGCTCGTTTGAGGCGGTGGTGGAGCACACAAAAGAAAACGTGCTCGGGCAACAGCTCACGCTGCGGTGGTGGAACATGCCCTTCATGTCGAAGAGCATCGCCACGGACATGGAGTTGGTGGTGTATGGCCGGATCAAGGAGTTCAAAGGGAAGCTCTCCATGGATCACCCCGAATACGAGATCATTCGCGGTGGCGAGGATGATGAGTCAGCGATGATCCACACGGGCCGCATCACGCCGGTGTATCGCTTGCGCGGCGGGCTCTCTCAGAAAGCCGTACGCACGGCCGCGTGGCGGGTGATGGAGATGCTCGACGACCGCTTTGTCGATGACCTGCTTCCGCTGCCGTCAGACAAAGGCGAGTTTGCAGGCTGGCATCGCTCCCGCGCGCTGCACACGGTGCATTTCCCGGCGACGGCGGAGGAACTCAGCGTGGCCAGCCGGTATCTCGCGCTCGAAGAATTCTACGGTTACCAAGTGCGTGTGCTGCGGCGTCGGCGCGCCGCGATCGCAGCCGGCGGGAGGTCGCACGCGGGGCGGGATCATCTGCTCCACGCATTCCTGCGCGGGCTGCCGTTTGATCTCACCGGCGCGCAAAAGAGATCGCTCGGCGAGATCCGGCGCGACATGGCCTCAGCGGCACCGATGAACCGGCTGCTGCACGGCGATGTTGGCAGCGGGAAGACGGTGGTCGCGCTCGCAGCGATGCTCGGCGCGCTGGAGTCCGGCAGCCAGGCCGCGCTGATGGCACCCACGCAAATTCTCGCGGAGCAGCATTTCCTCACCGCACAGAAGTGGCTCGCACCCCTCGGCATCCACGTTCGTCTGAGGCTCGGCGGCTCGCGCAGTGATTCGCAAGGGAGCACAGGCGGCCCGCCTGTCGAACTTGGCGGCCCGCCAAGTTCATCGAGCGACAGCGAGAACGTGCGCGAACCCCGGGACCTGGTCGAAACCGAACAGCGTGTGGCAAATGGGCCAGCAGCCCGCGCCTCGTCGGGTGAGATGGGAACGGGAACGGAGAGCGTTCGTGCGGTTGTGTCGCTGCGCGATGAATTTGGCGGGCCGACAAATTCAGCAGGCGGGCCGCCTGCGCTCCCTTTGGCGGCAGGCGCGCCGCCGGCGCTCCCCACAGCGGCGTTGTGCGCCTCGCGTGGTTCGCATCCGTTTCGCGGCATTGATGAGACGACATACTCGAAGCGGAACCTGCCGCACTTCGAGCGGCCGTGGGGGAAGTACATGATCACGTTTTCGGCTCGGGAGCGGAAGGTGCTCTCGCCAGCCAGCCGCGATGCGGTCTTGGCGTGCGTCCTGCATTGGATGGGTCAGCGCTACCGCCTTTACGCTGCATGCGTGATGCCGGACCACACGCACCTTTTGATCGAGCCGATGATCGCCAGCCATGACGTTTCCGAGAAGCCCGTGTTCTTTTCGCTGCGGCAGATCCTGCACACGATCAAGTCGTTCACCGCGCATGATATCAACCAGATCGAGCGCACCCACGGTCCGGTGTGGGAAACGGAGACGCTGGACTATCTGATCCGGTCCGAGAGCGATCTGCGGGAGAAGTTTGATTACATCACGCGGAATCCATGGGACGCCGGGATCGTGCAGCCGACCGAGAGCTACGCATGGGTGTGGCATCCACAGTCTCTGAACGAGCAGCGCAAGCTGCTCGAAGGGAGCACAGGCGGCCCGCCTGTAGAACTTGGCGGCCCGCCAAGTTCATCGAGCGACAGCGAGAACGTGCGCGAACGCCGGGACCTGGTCGAAACCGAACAGCGTGTGGCAAATGCGCCAGCAGCCCGCGCCTCGTCGGGTGAGATGGGAACGGGAACGGGAACGGGAGCGGAG
>JANOBO010000090.1:0-15618 GCA_031411695.1 Verrucomicrobiaceae bacterium | reverse complement strand
TTCGACGTTGCCGCTGCCTTTGCAGATGTGAGTTTGGAGCTCGATGCGGAGGTTCTTGGTCTTCGCTTCGGGGGTGGACTTGGCTTGGAGGACGACCTGGTAGCCTTCGACTTCGGGGAGCTTGGATTTCGAAACGAGCTTGTCGCCTTTCTTTTCGAATTCGATCTTCACTTTGCCGCTGGGGGCGTCGGCGGTGGGGGTGATCACTTCGGTGCTGGCAGGCTGGGCTTTCAGAGAGGGGCGGAAGCCATTGAATGTATTCGGGCGGTGCGCCAGTGAACGTTCTGCCAGCGAACTGAACCGACGGTTTGTGATCCGAGCCGAAAATTCTTTGGAATCATGCGCATTTCCAAAACCATAAAGATCGTGACGCTGCTCGCTCTGATCGTGCTGGGGGCGCTATCGTTTGTGCCCCGCCGCGGAAACATCGGCGCAGGGCGTCAGAATGGGAGGATCACGGAGGGGAGGAACTTCGTGGATGATTGCCCCCCGGCCCAAGTCCGCATGCTGTGGTTTGTGAGGGCCTACACGCCCGTCATGTTGAAGGCTGGCCTCAATCTCGCAACGGGAGACACGATCAATGAACGAGACATTCCCAACCGGGGTGTGCTAGGCGGTGATGGGAGGATGGAGCTGTCTGAGGCAGCAGAGGTCTTGGCGCTGCTTGCGCGGGCGCGGCCCGCGCCGGCGGACGTGCCCTTCACCCAATGCCTGCATGTGGCGTATTGGGAAAATGGGCGGCGGCGCACGAAGTCGTGGCAGCGCCTTCCCCCTTCCGCCGACACGGTGCGTCTCTTCGACCTATTCAACATGAAGGCGGAGGCTGGCAGGGAGCGGTGGGACTCTCCGTGACAACACTGCCGCGCTGACGAGCCCGGGTGCGCCTCAGTGTGTGGGCGCCGATTGGACAGGCAAGAGACTTCATACGCCTTCGCAATTGCCGCGAGAGTAACGGCCCACCGGCGTGACAGGCAATTGCAAATCCCATCGCCGATGAACTCCTGATTGGCTTTAGCCGGGGCCATCGCCTCACTCTGCTGGCGGCGTCGCGGCGGACAGCGCGGGCTGGGGCTCCTGCTTTTTCCCACCACGCCCGAAGCTGCGGATCACGACGTAAAACACTGGCGTCAGCAGGAGGCCGAAGAAGGTGACGCCTAGCATGCCCCAGAAGACGGCGGTGCCGAGGGCACGGCGCATCTCGGAGCCGGCTCCGGTGGAGAGCGCGAGGGGGACGACGCCGAGGATGAAGGCGAGCGAGGTCATCAGGATGGGGCGCAGACGCAGACGCGATGCTTCGACGGCGGCATCGATGGCACTCTTGCCGGCGTCCTGGAGCTGCTTGGCAAACTCGACAATGAGGATGGCGTTCTTCGAGGCGAGGCCGACGAGCACGACGAGGCCGATCTGCGTGAAGATGTTGTTGTCCTGTCCGGCAAAATAGACGCCGGCCAACGCGCTGAGCAGGCACATTGGCACGATGAGGATGACGGCAAGCGGCAGACCCCAGCTCTCGTATTGCGCGGCGAGCACGAGGAAGACGAAGAGCACGCAGAGCGGGAAGACGTACACGATGGTGTTCCCCGCGAGGATCTGCTGAAGCGTGAGGTCGGTCCACTCGAAGTCGAAGCCGCGCGGCAGCTCGCGTTTGGCGATCCGCTCAACGGCCTCGATCATCTGGCCGGAGGAGATGCCGGCGAGCGTGTTGCCGGTGACATCGGCGCTGGTGAACATGTTGTAGCGCTGCACGCGGTCCGCGCCGCCGATGCGCCGCACATCGACGAAGGAGCCGAGCGTGACCATCTCGCCGGCGCGGTTGCGCGTCTGCAGGCGGGTGACGTCCTCGGGCGCGTTGCGGAACTCGGGCTCGGCCATGGCGAAGACCTGATAGGTGCGGCCGAAGAGATTGAAGTCGTTCACATACACACTGCCCAGCGAGGTCTGCAGCGTCTCATTGATGTCCGCCAGCGAGACGCCGAGGTTCTTCGCGGCGGCGCGGTCGATGTTCACGAAATACTGCGGCGCGTTCGGCCGGAAGCCGGTGATGAGCGAGGTGAAGCCGGGCTCCTTTGAGATGGCGTCGATGAGCTTCCGGCTCGCCGCACCAAGCGATGCGAGGCCCGCGCCATCGAGGTCCTGCACTTGAATCTTGAAGCCGCCGGAATTCCCGAGTCCGCGCAGAGGCGGCGGCGGCAGCACGAGGATGCGGCCTTCCTTGATGACGGAGAATTTTTTCCGCAGCGTGGCCATGAGCGCATCCGCAGTGAGGGATTTGTCCTTGCGCTTGTCGAAGTCCTCAGGAATCACGAACGCGGCGCCGACGTTGGATTGATTCGCCTGCAACACGCTGGAGTAACCGCTGATAGCAAAGGTGTGCGCGACGCCAGGCTCGGCGCGCGCGATCTCATCGACCCTGCGCACGACGGCATCGGTGCGGTTAAACGATGCGCCATCTGGAAGCTGGATAACGACAAGGAAGTAACCCATGTCCTGCAACGGAATGAAGCCCGCGGGCACGCGCGTGAAGGCGAACACCGTCAGGGCAATAAGGCCGGCGTAAGCGAGCAGCGGAAGGAGCGTGCGCCGCACCATGGCGCGGACGATGCGGGCGTAGAAGTTCGAGAGGCGCTCGAAGCCGGCATTGAACTTCTCGAAGAACCAATGCACGGGCCGCAGCCAATCGCGCTTCGGTTTTGCCGCATGGTCCTCGGGCGTGTGCTGGCGCAACAAGAGGCCGGCCAGCGCGGGAGAAAGCGTGAGCGCATTGAAGGCCGAGATGACCGTGGCGGTGGCGATGGTGAGCGCGAATTGCCGGTAAAACTGGCCGGTGATGCCGCCGAGAAATGCGACCGGCACAAACACGGCGCACAGCACGATGGCGATGGCGATGAGCGCGCCGCCCACCTCGCCCATGGCCTTCAGCACGGCATCGCGGCGCTTCATGCCCTGCGCGAGATAGCGCTCCACATTCTCGACCACGACGATGGCGTCATCCACGACGATGCCGATGGCGAGCACGAGGCCGAAGAGCGAGAGATTGTTCAACGACGAGCCGAGCAGCTTCATCACCGCGAAGGTGCCGATGAGCGAGACGGGCACGGCGATGAGCGGGATGATGGACGCGCGCCAAGTTTGCAAAAACAAAATGACCACCAGCACCACGAGCGCGATGGCCTCGAGCAGCGAGTGCAGCACGGACTCAAACGACTGCCGCACGAAGCGCGTGGGATCGTAGTTGATGGAGTAATCGACGCCTGATGGGAAGCGTAGCTTCAGCTCCTTCATGGCCGCATACACGGCGTCGGCGGTTTGCAGCGCGTTCGTTCCTGGAAGCTGGAAGACGCGGAGCGAGATGGCATTTGCGCCATCGCGGTAGCTCTTCACCGCGTAGTCGCGCGCGCCCAGCTCCACGCGCGCCACGTCGCGCACACGGATCACGTCGCCGTTTGCGCCGGTGCGCACGACGATCTCGCCAAACTGCTCCGCTTTCTCCAGCCGTCCCTGCGCGGTCAGCGTGTATTGGAAGTCGGTGCCCGGCGGTGCTGGCTCCTGACCGAGCGCGCCGGCCGCCACCTGCACGTTTTGCTCGCGGATGGTGCGCACGACATCGCCCGGAGTGAGCTGGCGCGCGGCCAGCTTGTTCGGGTCGATCCAGATGCGCATGGTGAAATCCTGCCCGCCGATCGTGTTCGCATCCGCCACGCCCGGCAGCCGCGCGATGCGGTTCTGCACCTGGAGTGTGACGTAGTTCGCCAGGTAAAACGTGTCGCGCGAGCCGTCGGGCGAGTAGAACTGCACGGCCATCGTGAGGTCGGGGGATTGCTTTTTCGCGGTGACGCCGAGGCGCCGCACATCTTCCGGGAGGCGTGGCAGCGCGGCGTTCACGCGGTTTTGCACCTGCACCTGCGCGTCGTCGAGATTCGTGCGGAGCTTGAAGGTCACGACGAGCTGCAGGCGGCCATCACTCGTGCCGGAGGACGACATGTAGAGCATGTTTTCCACGCCGTTGATCTCCTGCTCCAGCGGCGCGGCCAGCGTGTCGGACACGGTCTGCGCATTCGCGCCGGGATACGATGCGGAGACGATGACGGTGGGCGGCACAACCTCAGGATACTGGGAGACGGGGAGCTGAAAAAAGGCGAGCGCGCCGAGCAGCGTGATCACGATGCTGAGCACGGCGGCGAAGACCGGGCGGTCGATGAAGAAGCGCGGGAGATTCATGCGGGCTACGGCGCGGCTGGCGCGGCGGGTTTCATTTCCGTCTCCTCCGCATTGACCACTGCGCTTGGCCGCACGGCCATGAGGCCGTTGATGACCACGCGGTCTTCCTCCTTCAATCCTTCACGCACGATCCGCAGCCCATCCTCGAGCGGACCGATCGTCACGTTTCGCTGCGTCGCCTTGCCATCCGCGCCCACGACATAGACGAACGGCACGCCTTGGTCGCTGCTGATCGCCGTGTCGCGCACCAGCATCGCATCATACTGGCCTGAGCCGGGGATGCGCACGCGCGCGAAAAAGCCAGGCGACATGAGGCGGTCTTTGTTGTCAAAAACGCCGCGCGCACGAATCGAGCCCGTGGTCGCGCTGATCTCGTTGTCCACGAAGTCGATCTTCCCCTCCTGCGGAAAGCCAGTCTGATTCGCGAGTCCCATTTGCGCCGGGATCGTGTTGTACAGCGCGCTCAGCCGCTTGCCTTCGCGTGAGAGTTCACGGTATTTCAAGGCGGAGCGCTCATCCACGTCGAAGTAACAGTAGATGGGGTCAAGCTGCACGATGGTGGTGAGCACCGTGGCGCCGTTCGGCCCGCCGGTGATGAGGTTGCCTTCCGTCACCAGCTTGCGGCCGATGCGGCCCGAGATCGGCGCCGTCACGCGCGTCCACTCGACATCGAGCTTCGCCTCATCCGCCGCAGCGCGTGCCGAGGCCAGCGCAGCCTCCGCGCCCTTGCGGCCTTTCGCTTTTTCATCCGCGCCACCCACCGAGATTGCACCGGACTCCACCAGCTTCCCCGCGCGCAACGATTCCGACGTCGCCAAATCCAACGCCGCCTGCGCGCGGGCGATGTCGGCATTCGCACGCGCCAGCTCCGCATCGTAGCGGCGCGGATCGATCACAAACAGCAGGTCGCCCTCCTTCACCTCGCTGCCTTCCTTGAAGTTCGCGCTCTCCAAATACCCGCTCACCCGCGCCCGCACCTCGACTGAAGCCACCGCCCCCAGCCGTCCCGTGAACTCGTCCCACTCCGTCAGCCGCTTCGCGATTGGCTTCGCCACCGTCACGCTCGCCCGTGGAAGTTGCACCGCCGGAGCACTGGCCTTTTTGCAGGCCGGCAATGTCAGCGCAGCGGTCACGGCGAGAACGCAACACACCAGATACGCGCCAGTCGCGGCCGCCTCGCGGCTGTTCATTGTCGAAGTCATATCATCATCCATCGGAAGTTAGGGAGCCTGATGCGGACTCCGCGCCCGCCTTAGCCTTTACGTGTGCGGGCTCCGGGTTGAGGGTCTCAATTTCCCGCAGGTGATCATGCCTCGAAGCCACGCGTGACCACCATGATCTATTCAAAGGGTCGCGTGAGGCGCTGGGACACCTTTGGCCCTCCCTCGGCCCATCGCGTTGCATTTCCGCCTGACTGAAACCATTGAGTAACACCAGCCCGGGGTTTACGCGATCAAGAGGCGAATCTCGTGTTGATGGCTAACCTGCTGCCTGAGGCCGATACTCGCTGAAGGAGACGCGCAGTTTCGTTTCGAGCTGAGGGATTTTCCATTTCTCCTTCGAATCGACGAGGGCGATGGACATGCCTTTGTTTCCGGCGCGGGCGGTTCTTCCGCTGCGGTGGGTGTAGCCTTCCAATTGATCGGGGAGCGTGTGATGGATGACGAATGAGAGGCCGGCGACATCGAGTCCGCGGGCGGCGACGTCGGTGGCGACCATGAACTGGACGCGCTGCTTCTTGAAGGCGCGCATGACTTTGTCGCGCTCCAATTGCGGGAGGTCGCCTTGAAGCACGGCCACGGGGAGACCGAGCGCGGTCAGCTCGCGACCGAGCGTGACGGCATCTTCACGAGTGCGGCAAAAAATCAGGCCCCGGCCTTCCTTCTGCCGCTTGAGAAAGTCGGTGATGAACGTGGTCTTGTCTGCGCGCTGGCAATTGGCGAAGTGGTGCGAGATGTCGCGGTTCACCACATTCGCCACGTCGATCTGGATCGAGTGCGCCTTCGGAGACATGCAGCCTTTGATCAGCACGTTGATCGCCTCGGGAAAGGTGGCTGAGAAAAGCCAGGTGCTGCGCCGGGGGGAGGTGAGCTTGAGGATCTCGTCGAGCTCCTTTTTGAAACCCATGCTGAGCATTTCATCGGCTTCATCGAGCACGAGATGCTTCACGGCATCGAGCCTCAACGCGCGGCGATCCATCAAATCGAGAAGCCGGCCGGGAGTGGCGACGACGATGTGCGTGGGCCTGCGCAGGGACTCTTCCTGCTTGTCGATCTTGTCCCCGCCGCAGACGACCTCGACGAAGATCTTCTCGGTGTACTTGGTGAAACGGAAGAGCTGCTTGCCGATCTGCTTCGCCAGCTCGCGCGTGGGGGCGATGACGAGGCCTTGTATGGCATTCAGCTTCGGGTCGATCTTGGAGAGCAGCGGCAGGCCGAATGCGGCCGTCTTGCCTGTGCCGGTCTGTGCCTGCGCGATGAGGTCGCCGCCGTCGGACAGCAGGAACGGGATCACCTTTCGCTGAACTTCCGTCGGCGTGGTGATGCCCAGCTCGTCCAGGCCGCGGATCATGTCGTCGGGCACTCCGAGCGCGTTGAAGGGATGCGTCATGCCTTGCTCTCCGTCACGATGCGGGGAATTGCGAGCGGGAATGCGGTCCCGTGTGGCGGAACGTCACGCGACGGTCAGCGGTCCGTCAAAGGTCGTCAGGCTGATGACTTCTGTCTTTGCGATGTGCGGCCCGTGCTGCACGCCCTTCGGCGCGAAGAAAAGCGTGCCCGGCGTGTAGGCCGCGCCGCTCTCCTCCCACTCGCCGGACAGGATCCACGCCCATTCGTTCGCGAGAGGATGGGTGTGCGCCGGGATCGTCTTGCCGGCGTGAATTTTCCGCAGCACGACCACGCCGCCGGTCTGCTCGTTCTTGTGCAGGATCTTCAGCTCGACGCCTTCGTATGGGCCGGGCTGCCAGGGTTTGTCATCAGCGAGTGCGACGTATGGGAACATGCGCCCATGCAACGATGGAACGGCGTGCGCGGCAAGAGCGGATTGGCGGCGTGAAAAAGTCGCGAGCCTTGCGTGCTGCGTCGGGAGGGTGTTAAGGTCAGGCCCATGGAACCCGCCACATGGGCCCCGCTGGGTGACGATGAGCTGCTCGAGAGGAGAATCTCCCATCTCGGGCTGAAGCTCGAATCGACGGAACTCCAGCCGCTCATCCAGCAGCTTCACGCGGAGCTTTTGGCGAAGGGCCAGGTCTTCATGCCGCCGTGTCATGTGGGCGATGAATGGTTCGTTCCCGTCGGCATCCCGGCGATTTTCGTGCCGTTTTTCCTGGTGCATGAGCGGCTGCGCAGGCTGGAGAGGAAGATGATCCTCGAGGTGGAGGGCGAGACGCCGGAGTGGTTCATGAAACTGATGCGGCACGAGGCCGGGCACGCCTACTCGTATGCGTACCAGCTTTACAAGAAGAAGCGCTGGCAGCAGATCTTCGGCCTCGCATCGACGGAGGAGACGGACTTCTACAGGCCGCGTCCGTACAGCCGCGGCTACGTCGTGCATCTGGATGACTGGTATGCGCAGAGCCATCCGGACGAGGACTTCGCGGAGACATTCGCCGTGTGGCTCACGCCTGACCTCGACTGGCGCGAGCGCTACAAGGACTGGGGCGCGCTGGCAAAGCTCGAGTATGTGGATGAGCTGATGCGCTCGCTCGCCGGCAAGCCGCCGGTGCATCAGCCCGAGTATCGCGTGCAGGATTACGACTTCCTGAACACAAAGCTCAAGACGTACTACACGAAGAAGCGCAAGCTCTACGAGGACTCGTATCCCGGCTTTTATGACAACGATCTGCGCCATCTCTTCGCCGCCGGCCCGGACGTCGCCGCGCGCGTGAAGGCCTCGTCATACCTGCGGCTGCGGCGCAGGGCGCTGATGGAGTCGGTCTGCAAATGGACGAACGAGAACAAGTACCGCGTGAACAAGCTGCTCTCGCGCCTCATCGAGCGCTGCAATCAACTCGACCTTCATGTGAAGCCTGATGATCACCAGCTTGACCTGCGCGTGTCGGCCTATGTCACCACGCTCGTGATGAACTTCCTGTTCACCGGCAAATTCAAACGCACCAAATAAAATGTCCGCGAAGAAAAAGCTGAAGGTCCTCGCGCTCTTTGATGCGATCTCGCCGACGACACTCGACCAGGACCTCAGCGAGTAGTTCCTCAACGAGGACTGGAAGACGGAGGCCAATGTGCTCGAGGCGCTGCGCACGCTCGGCCACGAGACGCAGCATCTGGCGATCTTTGACGACCTGAATCTGCTCCAGCAGAAGATCGAGAGCTTCAGGCCGGACGTGATCTTCAACCTCGCCGACCAGTTCAAGAACAACCGCGCCTTTGACCAGAACATCGTCTCGTTTTTGGAAATGCATGCGGTGCCGTTCACCGGCTGCGGCTCCACGGGACTCACGCTTTGCAAGCACAAGGGCATCTCGAAGAAGATCCTCAGCTATCACCGCATCCACACGCCCGCGTTTGTCATCGTGCCGCGTGGGAAGCGCATCTCGCGTCCTGCGAAGCTGCGTTTTCCCATCCTGATCAAGCCCCTGAAGGAGGAGGCCTCGCTGGGCATCTCGCAGGCGTCGTTCGTCTCCAATGACGAGCAGTTCCGCGAGCGCGTGCAGTTCATCCACGACAAGTACGCGAATGATGTGATCGCGGAGGAGTACATCCACGGCCGCGAGCTGTATGTGAGCTTTATCGGGAACCTGCGGCTGGAGGAGCTGCCGATCCGCGAGCTGGTTTTCAAGGAAGTGCCGCCGGATGAGCCGAAGATCGCCACCTACAAGGCGAAGTGGGATGACGAGTATCGCGAGCGCTGGGGACTGCGGAACCAGTTTGCCGAAGACCTCGACCCGGTGGTCACTCGCTCGATCCAGCAGACCTGCAAGCGCATCTACCGCCTGCTCACCCTCGATGGCTACGCGCGCATGGACCTCCGGCTCACCGCGCGCAATGAAGTGTACTTCATCGAGGCGAATCCGAATCCGATCCTCGCATCGGACGAAGACTTCGCGCTGTCCGCGCTGAAGGCCGGGGTGTCATACCCGCAGCTCATCGAGCGCATCCTGCGCCACGCATTTCGGGCCGTGCGCGACTGAGCAGAAGCTCACTTCACGCCCGCGACCTCGAAGCCTTCCGCTTCAAGCGCGGCGCGGATCTTTGGGACCTGATCGCCTTGGATCTCAATGCGCTTGTCCCGCACCGTGCCGCCGCAGCCGCAGGCCGAGCGCACACGCTTGGCGATGGTCTCGATCACGCTGACGGGCAGGTGGGTGGCGAAGTCCTTGATGACGATCACCGTCTTGCCGCCACGATGCGCGGTCTCGCGTTGCAGCACCACGCGGCCCATCTTCCAGAGACGCTGTGGCGATTTCGGATCGGATGATGGATTCATGGGCTTTGTTGGCACAGAAAACTCACGCCGCAACATCGGGGACGTGATCTCTGAAGTGACGAAGCTCTTGTGGGGGCGGCGGCAGCATGACCTGCCGGTTGATGCGATGGCGCGAAATGAGCGGCACGCGGTCTGGCGGAAAATCACCGCAAACAAGTTCACTTTTTCCACTGAGCGATCAAGATGCGTGGCCTGCATCAGCTCATGCCCGAAACCCTCGACATTGAAAAGTTCCTTGCTCGCGCAGGTCGTGTGACGGTGGTGGATGTGCGCTCCCCCGGCGAGTTCGCGCACGCTCACATCCCGGGTGCGGTGAGTGTGCCGCTCTTCTCTGATGCGGAGCGTGCCGAGGTCGGCACTGCATACGTGCGGGAGGGTCGTCGTCCCGCCGTGTCACTGGGCCTTTCATTCGTCGGACCGCGCATGGCGGAGCTTGGCGCACGGCTCACCGCGCTGGCTGATGCGGCAGAAGGAGAGCTGCTCATCCACTGCTGGCGCGGTGGGATGCGCAGCGCGAGCGTGGCGTGGCTCGCCGGATCTCTCGGCATCCGCGCGGCGACGTTGGATGGCGGCTACAAGTCGTTTCGCCGCTGGGTGATCGATTCCACCGGGCGCGGCCAGCACATCAACGTCGTGGCCGGGCTCACCGGCACGGGCAAGACGCGCGTGCTTCAAGCGCTGGCGGCGCGGGGTGAGAATGTCATCGACCTGGAAAAGCTCGCGCACCACAAAGGCAGCGCGTTTGGGGATCTGGGCGAAGCGCCGCAGCCGACGCAGGAGCACTTTGAAAACGAGCTGGCGATGGCATGGCGCGCCACGCGCACGGATGCGCCCGTTTGGCTGGAGGATGAGAGCCGCACCATCGGGCGATGCAGCGTGCCAGACGCGCTCTGGCAGGCGAAGCAGGCGGGCCGCTTTCATGTCATCGACGTGCCGGATGAAGAGCGGCTCACGCATCTATGCGAAGTTTACAGCGGTCATCCGCCGGAGGTGATCGCCGCGCGCATCGAGTGCATCCGCAAACGTCTCGGTGGCGACCGCACCACCACGGCCATCGAGTCCGTGCGCGCAGGTGATTTCAAATCCGCCTGCAATCTCGTGCTCGCCTACTACGACCGCACCTACCGCGAAGCCATCGACAAACTGCCACCCGGCCGGGTCGAGGTGTTTCAATTCTCCGATCTGGATCCCACCACCATCGCAGAGGTGCTCTGCGCATCCTCCCATCCGCCCATTCCGTCATTTTACCACTCCATCATTCCCTGACTCCCATGACCCACCGCCTCACCCAGTTCAGCTCCGGCGCCGGTTGCGGCTGTAAAATCGCGCCACGCGTGCTCGATGAGATCCTGGCATTCTCCGACACGTCCAAGCCAGACCCGCGATTGCTCGTCGGCAATGAAAACCGCGATGATGCGGCAGCGTGGCTGCTGGATGACGGCAATGTTTTGCTCTCCACCACGGATTTCTTCATGCCCATCGTCGATGATCCATTCGACTTCGGCCGCATCGCGTCCGCAAATGCGATCAGCGACGTGTATGCGATGGGCGGTCGCCCGATCCTTGCGCTTGCCGTGCTCGGCTGGCCGCTCGACAAGCTGCCCGCCGCAGTCGCGCGCGAGGTCATCGCCGGTGCGCGCTCCATTTGCGCGGAGGCCGGCATCATGCTCGCCGGAGGGCACAGCATCGACAGCCCGGAGCCGATCTTCGGCCTCGCAGTGAACGGACTCGTCGCACGCGAGAATCTGAAGACCAACGGCGGCGCAAAAGCTGGCGATCTGCTCTTCCTCACGAAGCCACTCGGCGTCGGCATACTCGCCACCGCGGAGAAAAAGGGAAAACTCAAACGCGAGGACGCCGGCAAGGCCGCAGCCTCGATGGCAAAGCTCAACCGCATCGGCGCGGAGCTGGCCCGCATAGGCGGCGTCCACGCGCTCACCGATGTCACCGGCTTCGCACTTCTCGGTCACCTTGGAGAAATGTGCGCCGCCAGCAACGTGCGCGCCGAGATCGACTTCTCCGCGGTGCCGCTCATCGCCGATCTCGATTCCTATCTCGATGAAAACCTCAGCCCCGGCGGTGCGAAACGAAACTGGGAAAGCTATGGTGAGCACGTTGAACTCACCACCGACCGTCAGCGCATGATTCTCTCTGATCCGCAAACCAGCGGCGGCCTGCTCATCGCCGTCGATCCGGCGGCGGAATCAGAAGTGACGGCGCTCATGAGCGCGCACGGAATGCGCGCGTTCGCCCGGCCCATCGGCAGACTCCACACACTTGCCGCAGGCACGTTGCGCATCGTGGTGCGACCCTGAGACGGGTGGCTGCCACCAGTGTGTCGCCCCATGCGCCTCTGTCACGAAGAGGTCACCGGGCTGCGGTCTTCCGCAAGCACGGCGTGATTCCGCTGCAAGACTCCGAGCGCAGGGTTGGTTTTCTTCACATCGGAGCCGCGAACCATCGCGTATGCACTGATGAGCGGCCGCATCACCCTGCGGCGCGAGACGACACGCCCCATGGACCCTTCCTTTCCACTGATCACACGATTTCTCCGTCCGGCGCACGCGCGCTGGATTTGCGCGCTCATGCTTGCGGGTCTCCCGGCCTCGGCGGCGGACAAGGAGCATCCAGGCGCGATCATTTACAAGAAGCTGTGCGCCGAGTGCCACGGCAGGGACGGGCAGGGTGTGGACGGGAAGTATGATGAGCCACTGGTGGGTGACCGCACGCTGGAGGCGCTGTCGAAGAAGATCGAGAAGACCATGCCCGAGGACAACGAGGGCGCCTGTGTGGGGGAGGATGCAAAGCAAGTGGCCGCGTATATCTATTCGGCGTTTTACTCGCCCGCCGCTCAGGCGCTCGCGCATCCGCCGGAGAAGGATCTGTCTCGTCTGACGATCCCACAGTACCGCGCGTCCGTGATGGATCTCATCGCGCGCTTCCGGCAGGGGCCTGGATTTGACCGGCCGATCGGCGTGGAGATGGGATTGAGCGCAGTGTATCGCGGTGTCGCGATTCCCAAGCCTGGCGAGGCCTTGGAGGACCTCTCGAAGAACAAGGGGATCAAGAAACGGCGGGACAATTTCAAGTTCGAGCGCGTGGACGGCGGCGTGGCGTTCCACTTCGGGGTGGACAGCCCGGACAAGGAGAAGATGATCGCCGAACAATTTCAGAACCGCTGGGAAGGCAGCGTGATCGCTGAGGAGACGGGCGTGTACGATTTCATCGTGAAGACCGAGAACGGCGCGCGGCTTTGGATCAATGACGTCGGCGACGGGGACGCGCTGATCGATGCGTGGGTAAGCAATGGGCCGGAAGTGCGGGAGGAGAAGAAGAGCATCTACCTCGTCGGTGGGCGTGCGTACCGGCTGGTGCTCGAGCATTTCAAGTTCAAGGAAAAGTCCGCGTCCATCGAGTTATGGTGGAAGCCGCCGCACGGCATGAAGGAGATCATCCCGAAAACCGCGCTGCGGATCGACCGGCCGCGCGAGCTCATGATCGTGAGCACCGATTTCCCGGCGGATGACCGCAGCGTCGGCTACGAGCGCGGCACTGGCGTCTCGAAGGCGTGGGATCAGGCGACGACGGAAGGGGCCGTCGCGGTGGCCGAGCATGTGGAGCAGAACCTCGATGAACTGGCGGGCACGAAGGCCGGTGCGGCGGATCGGGAGCAGAAGCTGAGACAGTTTTGCCGGACCTTTGCCGAGACGGCGTTTCGCCGGCCGCTGACGGAGGAGAAGTTTCAATTGTTCGTGGAGCAGCATTTCAAGTCGGCGAGAAGCCCCGAGCAGGCCGTGAAGCGCTTCGTGCTTTTCACCTTAAAGTCGCCCCGGTTCTTTTATCCCGATCTCAATGACCGCGGCAAGGTGGATGACTTCGATGTCGCGTCGCGACTCGCACTGGCGCTGTGGGATTCTCTGCCCGACGGGAAATTATTTCAGGCGGCGGCGGAAGGGAAGATGCACAATCGCGAGCAGGTGAGGGCGCAGGCCGCGCGCATGATCACGGACACACGGACGAAGGCGAAGCTGCACGGCTTTTTCCATCACTGGCTGGAATTGGAACGTGCGGAGTCGTCCTCAAAAGACCCGAAGATGTTCCCCGGCTTCAACGGCGATGTGCTGGCGGACCTGCGCGAGTCGCTCATGATGTTCATCGACTCCGTGGTGTGGAGCGAGAAGTCAGATTACCGCGAGCTGCTCCAGGCGGACTACCTCCTGCTTAACGACCGTCTTGCCAAGTTCTACGGCAAGGGAGATCCGGGGGAAGGATTCCAGCACGTCACGTTTGATCCGAGGCAGCGCGCCGGAGTGGTCACGCATCCGTATCTTTTGGCGGGCATGGCTTACAGCAAGCAGACATCGCCCATCCACCGTGGCGTTTTTCTCACGCGCAACATCGTCGGCATGGCGCTGAAGCCGCCGCCGATGGCCGTGGCGTTCGAGGACAGCCACTTCAATCCGAAGCTGACCATGCGTGAAAAAGTCACCGAGCTGACGCGCAACAACTCGTGCATGTCGTGCCACTCCCTGATCAATCCACTGGGCTTCAGCCTGGAGAATTTCGACGCCATCGGCCGGTGGCGCACGCAGGACAACAGCAAGCCTGTGAACCCGGTGTCCGAGTTCGCGGACATGGAGGGCAAAACCATCCACCTGACTGGGCCGCGTGACATCGTGAGCTACGTCGCCGGGAGTCCGGCCGGGCACCGCGCCTTCATCCGGCAGCTCTTCGACCACACCGTGAAGCAGCCGATCCCGGCCTATGGGCACCAGACGATGAATCAGTTGCAGCGCAACTTTGCCGCCACCGGCTGCAACATCCAAAAGCTGCTTGCCGAGATCGCCTTGGTTGCGGCGCTGACGGGTGTTGAGGGGGCAAACTGAAGTTCCCTGACGAGGGGATCCTGCGCTGTGCAGCCTGCGGGCCGAGCGGGTCGCTTTCAAAGAGAAGCACGGGCACCTCGGCGTCACCAAAGGAAATCAGACGTCCGCCGGGTCCATGCATTGGCGGGATAATCAGCGCCTCCCGCACGAGGCCGGGAAGTTCACGCCCGACCGCAAGGCGCGCCTCGATGCCATCGGCTTTCAGTGGCAAGGCCCCGGCGGCGTGCGCAGCCCAGGCGGGAAGTGGGTGTCGCCACCGAGCAGTCAAGCGGGATTCACCCCATTGCCTGGGGCAATCGGCCCGATTGCAGCAGGCTGAGCGCAACTCGGCGGGCAGGGCCACTTTCGCACCTCACGGCGCGCCAGTAACCTTCACGCGAATAAAGCGCCCGGGGGCGATGCCGATGAGGAAATTGTCCCGCACCTTGAGCGTCGTGGCGTTGTTAGTGATCACCGTCGTGCTTGCGGCGCTGAATGAATCGGGCTGCGCGGAAAGCAGTGTGCCCGCGCTCTGCACTTCATAAAACGCGCCGGGCTGCTTGGTGATCGTCATCGTGAGGAAGCCGTTTTCATCGGTGGGCGCCGGCATGCCGCCGGGGTTTGGCTGGGTGGGGTCGAGACCGAAGGCTAGCTCGAGCAGCTCGCAGTAGCCGTCGTGGTCAGAGTCATCCAGGGCGCTGTGGCCGGCAGTGCCCGACCAGTAGGTGAGCTCCCATGAATCGAGAAGGCCGTCGTTGTCCTGATCGAGTGGATTCGGGCCGAAGATATAGGCTGCACCGGCATCAGAGGCTGTCGCGTCACCAAGGGGAGCGCCAATGGCGACGGTCGTGCCGTCGATGGCCACCGAGTAGCCAAATTGGTCACCCGTCGCCGGGCCGGGATTGTTTAGACTGACCACTGGGATCGTGGGTGTAGCGCTGTTCACATCATATACATACGCGCTGCCGGCATCGGCTGCTCCCGTGTCGTCCCGGTGAGCTCCCACCACCAAAAGGCTACCGGTGATCGCCACCCCGGTGCCGAAGTTGTCGCCTGCCCCTGGGCTGGGGTTGGTTAGGGTGGTTAC
>JANOBO010000089.1:0-4854 GCA_031411695.1 Verrucomicrobiaceae bacterium | reverse complement strand
CGGCACCACCACGATCGGAGGGTCTTCCACCTTCCTGCACGGGACAGCCGAGATCAGCGGGCCCATCACGCTTCAGAGCCAGGTCGCCGGGCCAGAGAGCAAAGATCTCTTCCTCACCGCTGAAGGTTGCGCCGAGCTTATCCTGAGCGGCGTCATCTCGGATGCAGGTGTCGGTGACGTTTTAAGTCTTATCAAGATCGGCACCGGCACCATCACGCTCGCGGCTGCGAACACGTACGCGGGCATCACCCGTGTGGACGACGGGGTGCTGAAGCTGGATAACGCCTCTGCCTTGGGCGCAGGGAATCTGGATATCTCGGGCGGCGTGATCGGACTCACCGTAGCGTCGGGGAATTTCAGCCGCGCTTTCGGCACAGGGGCCAATCAGGTCCAGTTCACAGACAGCGGCGGCTTTGCCGCGTATGGCACAAACCGCACCGCTACGGTCGGCACCAGTGTGACGTGGGCCACTCCGAGTTTTGTGCCCGATGGAAAGAGCCTCATCTTCGGCTCCGAGCACGCCACCGCCAAGGCCACGCTCCTCAGCAACATCGCCCTCGGCACCAGCCGCCGCACCGTGCAAGTGGAAAATGGGCCAGCAGCCGTCGAAGGCGAGCTTAGCGGCGTCATCACCGCGGGGGTCGGCGGGTCGATTCTCAAGACCGGACACGGCACCCTGCTCCTCAGCAATGCCGGCAATTCATTCGGTGCTGCCATCGTCATCCAGCAGGGAGTCATCCAAGCGGGTGCCGTGGGCGCGCTAGGAAGCGTCACAGTCGAAGTCGGCAGCGCCGCCACATTGGCGGGCGACGTTGCAGGCGTTGAATTTCTCGCCGACCCCACAGGCACCGGCGCGCGCACGTTTCTCAATCCCGTGACTGTGGGCGACAACCCTGGCATCAAACGCATCGACGCCACGAACGGCCCGAGCGTGCCCGCCACCACCGCCGATGTCGTGCTTTCCGGCGCAGTCTCGCTCGCGCTTAACCAGCCCGGCAACAACCACGTCTTCATCGGTCCGGATGCCAATGCCCGTCTTCAGCTGAGCGGCGTCGTCAGTGGCGCTGGGGGCGTCACTGTGGTGGATGGCGGCACGCTGATTCTCAGCAACGCCGCGAACAACTACGGCACTGGCGCTTCCACCTCGCCCGGATCGGCAGTTGATGGCGGCACCATCATCCGCAGCGGCACCATCGAGATCACAAGCAGTGCCGCTCTCGGCACCACCCTTGTCGAGCTGGGCGATCTCACCACCCGCTTGTCCGCTGTGGATCGCGCCTCAAACGGCACCCCGCTCTCCGATTGCGGGGCCATCTTCACCGCAGGCACCCAGACCTTCAGCAATGTGGACACCACCTTCGACGGCTTCACTTACACCGGCGCGGATGTCGGCCAGCGCCTCCTGATCAAGGATGAGTCCACCTACCCGGAGCGCAACGGCATCTACCAGATCCAGAGTGTCGGGACGGGATCAATGACGCTGGTCCGCGTGGGTGATTTCGACCAACCCGCTGAGATGACCTATGGCAGCCAGGTTCCCGTGCTAAACGGCACCGCCGCAGGCACCAGCTACTTCCTCGGTCAGGCCGTCGGCACCGTGAACACCAGCCCCGCCACCTTCCAGCCCACGGCCACCAATCCGAATGTCGCCCTGCTCGCAGGTGCGAGCGGCCTCACCATCACGAATAAGATCGACCTCAACGCCTTCGGTGGCACCGGCACCGCCACCCTCGGCATGAGTCCTTCCATAACGACAGGCACAGCAGTATTCGATTCCGGCGCTCTCGGGCAGATCATCATGCAGAGCAATCCCTCTGCTGGAGCCGAAACGTTGACATTGGTCCTGACCTCAGACACCCGGACAAACCTGGGAGTGGAGTTCCGGAACCCCATTCTAGAAGCTCAGACCAATGACCAGCTCACGGTCCGCAAGACTAACCCCGGCGTTGTCACACTCAATGCAACTGAAAGCCTGTTCAAAGGAGGCACTGAGGTCACTGCGGGCGTCCTGCTTGTGAACAACACCAACACGGCGAGTTCGGGAACGGGAAGTGGTCCTGTCTCCGTCACCGGCGCGGGGACCGTCCTGGGCGGAACCGGTTCCATTGCGGGTCTCACCACCTTGAACAATGGTACCTTCCTTCAGCCTGGCTCGGCGGTCATCGACGGAAACAACACCTTTGAATCAGCAGTCGAGTCTCTCGCATTCAACGGTGGCCTCACCTTGCAAGCAGGGAGCACCGTGGTTTACCAACTCAACGGCCCCGGCCAAGGTACAACTTATGACTTGGTGACAGTGAGCCCGTCCAGCCTGTTGACCGTCGACGTAGGCGCGGCTATCCAGATCTTCCTTGGCTACACGCCGCTGAACGGTCAGGTGTTCGACATTTTGGATTGGACGAATTTGAGCTATAACGGCACGGATCTCGGCGATGAATTAGTCTTCGTCAATTCAAGCTCCTCAAACTGGGCCACGGGAAACTTCATGGTGAACGGCACCATCACGTATGTGGTTCCGGAGCCATCGCGTATCTTGCTCGCCGTGTTCGGGTTGATTCTGGTCTGCGGCCGCAGGCGCCGTCGGTAGGCGGTGCCGTGAAGGCAGGGGCAAGATCCGGGAATTCGCCCCCTGTGTGCCTCTGGCGCTACACTTCGGGTGTGGCAGATGTAGTATCGCACATCGCGAGTTTTTGGGCAAAGGCCTGGGCTTTGAAAAATCCCGTATAGTTTTTGCCCCGCTGTACGCCATACTCCGTCCTTCCCGATGATCTTCTCTCTCACCTCACGCATCGTCCGCACCGTCGATCCCAAATGCCTCGCCAAGATCGCGTGGAACTTCGGCTACAAGGGCGCGCGCAGCGTGATGCTCTTCAAGAAGCGCATGGAGCGCGGCGAGTTCTTCCCGCCGTTCCTCTACATCTCCATTTTGAACTCGTGCAACCTCCGCTGCCAGGGCTGCTGGGTCGATGTGGACAAACCGCGCGAGGCCATCAAGCTCGAGGAGCTGAACAAGATCGTGAACGACGCCAAGAAGCACGGCAACGCCTTCTTCGGCATCCTCGGCGGCGAGCCGCTCATGCATCCCGAGCTGTTCGATTTCCTCGCCGAGCATCCGGACTGCTACTTCCAGCTCTTCACCAACGGCCAGATGATCACCGAGAAAGCCGCGCAGACTTTGCGGAAGATCGGCAACGTCACGCCGCTCGTCAGCGTCGAAGGCACCGCGACGGTGAGCAACGAGCGACGCGGCGGCAAAGATGTTTTGAACCGCACGCTGCGCGGCCTGCAAAACTGCCTTGATGCGAAACTGCTCACCGGCGTGGCCACGAGCCTTTGCAAAACGAACATCGACGATCTGCTCAGCGAGACGTGGCTGCGCAAGCTCATCGACATGGGCGTTCACTACACCTGGTATCACACCTATCGCCCCGTCGGCCCGAAGATTTCCGCCGAACTCGCGCTCACTCCCGACCAGATCACGCAGGGGAGAAAATTCGTTGTCGAGCAGCGCTCAAAGGCGCCCATCGCCATCGTCGATGCCTATTACGATCACAACGGCAAGGCGCTCTGCCCCATGGCTACCGGCATCAGCCATCACATCGGCCCCACTGGCGGCATCGAGCCGTGCCCGATCATCCAGTTCGCCACCGACACCGTGCGCACTGACCGCGATCTCTACGACGTTTTCACCCAAAGCGCCTTCCTCAAAGACTTCCGCGAGACCGCCGCGCAACACACGCGCGGCTGCATCGTCCTCGAGCGCCCCGACCTCGTGAAGTCCCTGGTCGAAAAACACAACGCCCCCGACACCACCATCCGCCAGACCGCGATGGCCGAAGTCTCTGCCATGACCTCACGCACCAGCCAATGGCGCGAGGAAGAAGAAATCCCCGAAGGCCACTGGATGTACAGCCTCGCGAAGCGGTTTTTCTACAATGACTTCGGCGTGTACAAGAATCTGGACGGGCATCCGCCGGGGTCGTAGGCGGAACAGCTTCCGTAGCTGGCTCTGGATATGAAGCACGAACAATTCAAACGGGCGAAAAAATTGAACTTCGCTCTGGTGACGGCAGGCGTCCTTTACGGCCTTTGGCTGCTCATTAACATCCTACCGTGGCGTGCCGCAGCACCTTCTGAAGTTGAGGCCGCGAGACGAAATCTGGATCGAAGCGACCCATTTGTTGGCCAACTTGTGGATGCAGCGCTTGATCGCACAAGGCTCAAGGTTCGATACGACGGTGCCTATATGCCGATCAAGTATCCAGGTGGTGACGTGCCGGAGTCCATTGGTGTTTGCACGGATGAGGTCATTCGCAGCTACAGGGTGCTCGGCATTGATCTCCAGGCAGTCGTCCATGAGGACATGAAAGCACATTTTGACGAGTATCCCAAGTTATGGGGCCTCGCCGCACCGGACACGAACATCGATCACCGGCGTGTTCCGAATCTTCAGAAGTTTTTCGCGAGGCAAGGAGCAGAACTGCCAGCGACGACGGAAGCGACTTATTACAGGCCGGGCGATTTGATCACCTGCATGGTGCGAGGCAATCGTCCGCATATCGCCATCGTGGTGCCGTCACCCAAGCCTGGCGGGCGGCCTTGGATCATGCACAACTGCGGATTCGGCCCGAAGATGGAGGACCGTCTGTTCACATGGAAACTTACCGGTCACTACCGGTGGCACCCGAAAGCTGAATGAGGCGTGATGCCTCATTGAAGAAGGACACCGAAGCGGATTTCAGGAAGCGGCTCGATGCCTCACGGTGGAGGACACCGTGGTGGGGTTGGGTTTCGGTGTTTTCGGCTCTTTTGGCAAGGCTTGTTTTGGCTCCTGGCTCCGCGCGCGTGAAGGCG
>JANOBO010000088.1:0-7317 GCA_031411695.1 Verrucomicrobiaceae bacterium | reverse complement strand
TCGCCCTTCGCCCTTCGCCCTTCGCCCTTCGCCCTTCGCCCTTCGCCCTTCGCCCTTCGCCCTTCGCCCTTCGCCCTTCGCCCTTCGCCCTTCGCCCTTCGCCCTTCGCCCTTCGCCCTTCGCCCTTCGCCGTTCGCCGTTCGCCGTTCGCCGTTCGTCCTCCAATCGGAAATGATTCACTGTTCGCCAGTCGCGACCACCCGGCAACGTTCATCGTGGCCGTTCATGCTCCTGATTCGTCACTCCTGTTCGGCTTTTGGCACTTACGCTGCGTTTGCCGTTCACGACTCGCTACTTCCCACGTCCTTCACTTCCGATCATTCAGCTTCTTCATCTCGGCCTCGATGCTGAAGATCGCCAGCACCAGCTCCACTGCGACGCGGGCGCAAAGAACGTAGAAGAAAAACGCCAGCGGTCCGGTGACCAACGTGACCAGTCCGAAGAGAAAGCTGACCTTGAAGCCGCCGAGCATCCACATGAGCGCCCAGACGAATGCGGCGAGAAGGCTGAGCGCGTAAATGATGCGCACGAGCTTCGGCGTGACGAAGGTCTTGAACGAAAAATCCATCACGAGGTCCGCCACAGCCCGCACCATTGTCCATGCGCTGGTGAGGAGCGGAGACCGGGAACTCGGTGGAAAATCAGACATGGAAGAACATTGGCGGCCGATCACTTGATCAGCCGGATCGTGAGCGGATACCGGTAGATCTTGCCCTCGCTGGCCTTGATCGCCCCGATGATGGTGAGCACCAGCCAGACGATGCCGACGGCAGGCATCAGTACAAATCCGAGCAAAATGAACACGGTGAGAAACGCGGCCGCCAAGTAGATCGTGAACGAAATGTTGAAGTTCACGACTTCCTTGCCCACCGCATCCAGGTAGGGGCTTTCGGCGCGTTTGACGAGCCACAGCACGAGCGGACCAATGACATTGCCGCCAAAAGGCACGACGAGCCCGGCGAAACCAAGCAGGTGGCAGACGATGCCCAAGGTGTTGTCGTTTTTATCCTTCGGGGCGGGATCACTTCCGCCAGCGGGTGGCAGCGGTGTGAGTGGCGGCGTGTAAGGTGAGTTTTCGTCCATGGCTGATAATGGGTTGTGCGTGGAGTGTACCGGACTCGTGCGCGGCCGACAAGCCGCCATGTTTGTTTTTCCAAACACCTTTACCCAAGACGCCACTCTCCGCGCATCGGCCGTGACAGCATCTTCTGTGCCTCATCGTCGCCCACGATCGCCTCGGCTTCCGGGTTCCAGCGGAGTTTCTCGCGCCCGAGCCGCAGCCCGAGATTGGCGAGGTGTGCGATGGTGGTGCTGCAGTGAGAAACTTCGACGGACGTGGCGGTCGGTTGACCTGTGAGCACACCGTCGATGAAGTTTACAAAGTGATCTTTGCTCGCGTAGAGACGCGTCTCGTTGTCGGTGAGCGGCACGCGGGCGGAGTCGGGCTTCACCTGCAAGCCGCCGCGCTGGCAGGTGATGGTGCCGGAGTCGCCTTCAAAGACGATGCCAGAGCCGAAGTCCATTTGGTCGGCCACCTTCACGCGGACGCCGCTGGCGTATTCGTATTCGAACGAAAATGTTGGCGGCGTGTTGTAGAGCCCGTCCTTCGGCGGCCACGTGGCCTTGAAATTGTCAAAGAGCACGGGGCCGCTCTGTTCGGTGTCCAGCGCCCATTGCACGATGTCGAGGTGATGCGCGCCGAAGTCGGTGACGTTCCCGCCGGAGTAATCGTAGATCCAGCGCCAGTTCGAATGCAGTCTCGCCGCGCAATACGGCGCGTCGGGGGCGGGGCCGAGCCACATGGCGTAGTCGAGGCCATCGGGCACAGGCTCTGGTGCGGTGCGCGCGGCGTTGCCGTTGTTGTCGCGGTTCTGGCTCGCGAGGCCCACGCGCACCGTCTTGAGCTTGCCGATGCGGCCGTTGCGCACGAACTCACACGCCATGCGGAAGTGAATGTCGCTGCGCTGCTGGCTGCCGGTCTGCCACACCACGCCGGACTCCTTGACGATGCGGGACATCACCTGACCCTCCTCGACAGTCAGGGAGATGGGCTTCTCGCAATAGATGTGTTTCTTCGCCCGCGCGGCGGCGATGGCCTGTAGCGCGTGCCAGTGGTCCGGCGTGGCGATGAGCACGGCGTCCACGTCCGTGCGCGCCAGCACCTCGCGGAAGTCGCCATGCGTGGCGCAGCCGGTGGTGCCGTGGTGCTTGTTGATCAAATCACGCGCGGGCTCCAGGCCGAGATTGCCGAACTTTTTGCACAGCGCCTTGTTATAGCGGTCGGAGCCGCGATCGACATCGCACACGGCGATGACCTGCACGCGCTCGTCATTGAGGAAGTTCTTCAGGTCGTCCGTGCCGCGGCCGCCGACGCCGATGCAGGCGAGCGTCACGCGGTTCGATGGCGCGGGCCTGCCGTCTTTGCCGCGCGCGGAGGCGGGGATGATCGTCGGAAAGCCAAACGTGACTGCGGATGCGGCTGCGCTGTGGAGGAACTGACGGCGGGTGGTGATCATGGGCGGTGATTGGGGTTGGCCGAAAGAAGCGAAAAAAGTGGAGTGACGAGTTCGGAGACAGAAACGAGATCAGTTTCTCCATTTTGATCTTTCGTTTCCTTCGGCCACTCGATCCGCTCAAACCATGATCCCGTGCACCAGCTTGCCCTCCACGTCGGTGAGCCGGTAGTCGCGCCCCTGATATCGAAACGTGAGGCGCTCGTGATCGAGGCCGAGCAGATGCAGCACGGTGGCGTTGAGGTCGTGCGTGTGGACGGGGTTCTCGGCGACATTGAAGCCCAGCTCATCGGTCTGGCCGTAGGTGATGCCGGGCTTCACGCCGCCGCCGGCCAGCCACATGGTGTAGGCGTCCTTGTGATGATCGCGGCCCGGATCCGTCTTCGTCCCATTCCCGTCGATGCCCTGGCGCAGCGGTGTGCGGCCAAACTCACCGCCCCACACGACGAGCGTGTCATCGAGCATCCCGCGTTCCTTCAGATCGCTGATGAGCGCGGCCATCGGCTGGTCCACATCCTTTGTTTTCGCGGGCAGACGTTTCTTCAAACCGGAATGATGATCCCAGTCCGAATCAAAAAGCTGCACCATGCGCACTCCGCGCTCGACGAGGCGGCGCGCGAGCAGGCAGTTGTTGGCAAACGATGCCGCGCCCGGTTTTGCGCCATACATGTCCAGCGTCTTCTTTGACTCTCTCGAGATGTCCATCAGCTCCGGCACGCTCGTCTGCATGCGGTAGGCCATCTCGTACTGGCTGATGCGCGTGGCGATCTCCGGATCACCCACGATGCCGAGCTGCTGCTGGTTCAGCTCACGCACGGCGTCGAGCACGCGGCGTCGGTCCCGCGTGCTGTGGCCCTCGGGATTGTTCAGAAACAAAACCGGCTCGCCACTGCTGCGAAACTGAATGCCTTGATACACACTCGGCAGAAATCCCGTGCTCCACAGCGAGCTGCCAGCGCCGCCCGGAGGCCCGGAGAGCATCACGACGTACGCAGGGAGATCCTGATTCTCCGAGCCGAGCCCATACGTCACCCACGATCCCAACCCCGGCCGTCCGCCGCGGCCAAAACCGGAGTGGAGAAACATCTGCGCGGGCGCGTGATTGATTTCATTCGTGTGCATGGACCTCACGATGCAGATGTCATCCGCCACCGCAGCCAGGTGGGGCAGCAGCGCAGACATCTCCGCGCCACTTTGCCCGTGCCGTGCGAAGGCGTGGGGCGATCCCGCCAACGTCAGCTCCCCGCCGATGAAAGCGAACCGCTTCCCCTTGGTCAGCTCCTCGGGACATTTTTGCCCGTCGAACTTCGTGAGCGCCGGCTTGTGATCGAAGAGATCGAGCTGCGATGGCGCGCCGATCATGTGCAGGTAGATCACGTTCTTCGCACGCGGGGCAAAGTGCGGCAGCTTCGGCAGCAAAGGATTCGCGCCCGCAGGTACTGCGCCCGGCAGATCGCGCGCCAGCATGGACCCGAGCGCCATCGATCCCAGTCCAAGACCGCCCTGCTTGAAAAAGTGGCGGCGTGAGACTGAGCAATGCTGAAGCTTCATGGGCCTATAACGCCGCCGACGCGCCGCCCCCTTTCATCTGGATCCACAGCGGCCGCTGGATCAATCCGCCGCAGGGACCGCGTTCTTCGGCTTCAGCAGGAAGTAAAGCGCGATGCTGACCACGACGACGGCACCCGCGATGAGGGGCGCGGTGCTTTGAGTCCCGTCCGCACTGGTGATGGCAGATTGCACGCGCACGAGGATGAGCGAGGCGCACACGAACGCGCCGAGCACGGGGACGATGAGCGGCGGCTCGAACCCGCCGCGCGGCTCACCGGGACGAAGCTTGAGGACGAAGAGTGAGATGTTGACGGTCGTGAAGACGATGAGCAGGAGCAGCACAGTGGATTCGGCGAGCTGCTTCACGCCCCCGCTGAGGATGAGCAGCGAGACAATGCCGAACAAGACGAAGACCGCGATGTGCGGCGACCGGCGCGTCGGGTGGATCCTGCCGAGCACTGCCGGCAGCAGCCCCTGGCGGCTCATGCCGTAGAGGAGACGCGAGCCCATGAGGTAATTCAGCAGCGCTGTGTTGGCGATGGCGAAGATGGTGATGCCGGCATAGACAGGCTTGATCCCGGTAAACCATGGTGCGGCACGGCGGGCCACCTCCATCAGGGGCGCGTCGCTCTTAGCCAGCTCCTGCCATGGCACCACGGACACTGCGGTGATGGCCACCGCCATGTAGATGCACGTCGCGACGATCATCGCGCCGATGAGGCCGAAGGGCACGTTGCGCGAGGGGTTCTTCACCTCCTCGCTCACGTTCAGGATGTCCTCGAAGCCGATGAACGAATAGAATGTGAGCACCGCGCCCTGCATGATGAGCGCGAGCGTGATGCCGGAGCCGACGCCGCCAGCGGCAGTGTCGCCGGGGGATTCGAGGTAGTTCACCCCGCCCCAGAAGCGCACGCCGACGGCGATGATGAAGAGCAAGCCTGCAGCCTCGATAACCGTGCAGACGATGTTCAGCCACATGCTCTCGCGAATGCCGCGATAGATGACGCAGCCGACGAGGAAGACGACGCCGATGGACATGAGCTTGATCGTGGTGCCGTCAAGGCTCCAGGCGAAGAGCTCCTTGAGCTGGCCCACGATGGCCTGCGATCCGGTGGCCATGCTGGTGAGGCCGCTCATCATCACGGCGATGCCGATCACGTAACTCAGCAGCGGCCGGCGCAGGCCGCGCTGCGTGACATACGCCGCACCGCCAGCTTTCGCGTAGCGCCCGCCGACGCAGGCATACGAGAGGCCGGTGAGCATCGCTCCCACCATCGCCATCAGAAAGGCCAGCCACATCGCATTGCCCAGCCCGCCCGCAGCCTTGCCGATCAATGCATAGATCCCGGCGCCGAGCATCGAGCCGAGACCGTAAAACAGGATCTGCCACCCTCCGATGGTCTGGGGCAGCTTTGCGGGAGATTCGGGAGTGCTCATCGTTTTGCGTTTGTCCGGCCTCGCGAGTCGCGCGCCCGGTGTCGATGAAAGCCTGCGATTCTACCTCCCGGCAATCTTTTTCTGCCAGTGGAGACGGATTCCATCCGCGCACATCGCCGTCGCGTTTGCCCGCTCATATCGGGACCATAGCGATCCGTCCACCCCGCACGCCGTCGCGATCATGCGCTCCACCTCACCAAATCGCGCGCGCGTCTCCTCCACGCTCTCGTTGTTCTCCACCGACGTCTTCCCGCAAGCGGCCACCTCCTCGATGCGCTTCCGATAGGAGGTCAGGTGATCGCGCGCTTCCCCCACCTCACCGAAATGTGTCAGGTAGAGACTGCGGAACCCAGCCGCCATCAATCGCCCGACTGATCTCACATATTCCTCGGGATCAAACTGCGGCGGCGCGGCGGCGACGGAAATGTAGGTGCTGTTTTCCAGCCGCACGCCGGCGACATCACCGGTGAAACAGACATCCCCAATCGAGAAGGCATGGTGATGCCGTGCGTGTCCCGGTGTGTCCCAGGCTTGGATGATGACATCGCCGATGGAAACAGTCTCGCCGTCCTGGAGCGCGCGGACGTTCTCAGTGGGCGCTGGGAGGATGTCGCCCCAGAGCATTTGCATCGCATCGCCGTAAATCATCCGCGCGCTGTCGATGAGGCGCGCGGGGTCGATGAGATGCTTCGCGGCATTCGGGTGGCAGTAAACCACCGCACCCTGCTGAGCCCACCAGCCAGCCGCGCCGGAGTGATCGAGATGAATGTGCGTGACGAAGACGTGCTTGATCGCCGAAGCTTCGTGACCTAGCGCACGGATACCGCCGATGAGAGCGTCGTGACAGGAGCCGGGACCGGTCTCGACGAGAATGAGTTTGCCGGCTGTCTCGACCAAATAGGCAGCGATGGCACCCGCAACTCCCTGAAACTGGAGGTCGATGGTGTGGATTCGCATGAAGGTGGTGCAAGCCGCTGGCTTGCGCTGGAAGAGTGCAACCGGGCCGGTTGCACCACTTTATCGCATCGCCTCGAAGCGCTTTCGCAGCAGATCCTTCTGACTGGTGCCACCGATCTTGGCCTGGGTGTCGTCGATCCACTTTTGCTCGGACGCGTTCTTCGTCGGGCGCTTCACTTGGTAGAAGACGCCGAATTTTCCGGGAGCGAGATTGTCCGCGAGCTTGAAGGCAGCGATGTCGTCGGTGACGTCGTGCTGCGTCTCATCGATGGTTTCAAACGCGCCGCCCTTCTTGGGCCAGCTATCGTCGAACGCACCGGGGTAGAACATGATGCACTCGCTGAGGCACTCGATGACGCTGAATCCGTCGTGCAGGATGGCGCGCTCGAACATCGCCTCCATGTGCTTCACCTGCGCGGCGTGGGTGCGGCCGATGAACGTCGCGCCACTGGCGAGGAGCTGCTTCATCGGATTGATTGGCTGGTCCACGGCGCCGACGGGATCCGTTTTTGATTTGCGGCCGATGGGCGTGGTGGGGCTGGTCTGGTTCTTCGTGAGGCCATAGACGAAGTTGTCCATGATCACATAGGTCAGCTTGATGTTCTTGCGCGCGGCGTGGTTCAGGTGATTGCCGCCGATGGAGAAGCCGTCACCGTCACCGCCGAAGACGAACACATGCACGTCCGGCCGGCTGAGCGAGATGCCGGTGGCGAGCGGCAGCGCGCGGCCATGGATGAAATGGATGCCGTGCGTGTTCATGAAATAAGGGAAGCGCGAGGAGCAGCCAATGCCCGCCACGCAGACGATGTTCTCGTGTGGATACTGCAGTTTCTCGAGCACGCGGTAGAAGATGTTCAGC
>JANOBO010000087.1:0-9883 GCA_031411695.1 Verrucomicrobiaceae bacterium | reverse complement strand
TACACCCGTACAATCGTGGCCCACCCTGGGGGGTCGCCGCTTGACAGTGCCAACCCCTGGGGGTCCCACCACTTTTACAAAGCGCGGAGCGCCGCAGCCGCCACGTCGGCGGTCCGCTCGAGGTCTTCCTTCGCGTGTGCGAGGGAGATGAAGCCGGTCTCAAATTGAGACGGCGCGAAATAGACTCCGTTCTCGAGGCAGTGATGGAAAAATTTTCGGAAGGCATCGAGATCGGCGGTTTTGGCGTCGGCGAGATTATGCACGGGGCGCTCGGTGAAAAAGAGGCAGAACATGCTGCCGCGGCGATACCATTGGTAGTTTCGGCCGGTTTGTTTCAGCACGTCCAGCACGGCGGTTTCCATGATCTGCCCAAGTTCTTCGAGCACGGCGTAACCGTTTTGCTTTTCCAGCTCGCGGAGCTGCGCGAGGCCGGCGGCCATGGCGACGGGATTGCCCGAAAGTGTGCCGGCTTGATACACGGGACCATCGGGCGCGAGCATGTCCATGATGTCGGCGCGACCGCCGAACGCGCCGACGGGCAGGCCGCCGCCGATGACTTTGCCGAGACAGGTAAGATCGGGCGTGATTTTTTCCAGCTCCTGCACGCCGCCTTTCGCAAGGCGGAAGCCGGTCATGACCTCATCGAATATGAGCAGCGCGCCGTGCTTTGCGGTCACGTCGCGCAGCTTTTGCAGAAAGCCGGGCTGCGGGAGGATGAGGCCGGCATTGGCGGGATACGGCTCGACGATGAGCGCGGCGATCTCTTCTCCGCGCTCGGCAAAAAGTTTTTCGAGCGCTTCGACATCGTTGAAGGGAAGGATGGATGTCAGCTCGGCGAAGGCCTTCGGCACACCGGCGCTGTCGGGCTGTCCGTGGGTGAGCGCGCCGCTGCCTGCGGCGACGAGAAGAGAATCGACGTGCCCGTGGTAACAGCCGTCGAACTTCACGATGCGGTCACGTTTTGTGAAGCCGCGCGCGAGGCGGATGGCGCTCATCGTGGCCTCTGTGCCACTATTGACCATGCGCACCTTTTGGATGGACGGCACCCACTCACAGATGAGGCGCGCCATCTCGACCTCCCATGGATTTGGGATGCCAAAGCTCACGCCGTCTTTTGCGGCGTTGTGGATGGCCTCGATCACCGGGCGCGGCGCGTGTCCGAGAATGGCGGGTCCCCAAGTGCCGACGTAGTCGATCAGCTCGCGGTCATCCACGTCCCAGATGCGGCAGCCTTTGGCGCGGCGCACGAAGAAGGGCTCCCCGCCCACGTTGCGAAAGGCGCGCACGGGTGAGTTCACACCGCCGGGAATGACCTGTTTGGCGGCGGCGAATAGTTTGGCTGAAAGGGCACCTTGGCTCATTACCGACGATGAACCGGAGACTGCGGTGAGTCGAACAAAAGCTTCCGCCCTGCTGGATTTGCGCTTGGCGGGGGGGCCGGATTCCAGTACGCTTTTCGCAAAGGATAAAAACATGATCGAACTCGAAGTCTATGCCAAGGGCCTCCGCAGGGAGCAGCACATATTGGAACTCACCAATCAGATGAACTCCATCCCACGCATCCGCTACAAGATCGACACGAATCACGATCTGGTTTACTTCGAGATCGACGACCCGCAGGAAGTATCGTTCCGGCAGCTCAACGATCTATTCACGAACATCGGGCTCATCCCGCGCTTTGTCGGCCAGATCCCGGACACGCTGAGGCATGGCGACGAGACGATGCGCCTCGTCTGAGCAGTGTCGCACCGGCCGCAAAGTGGGTCCGCTCTTCCGCGTTTTGGAGTGCTCCGCCATTCTTCGTGTCATGAAAGCCCGACTCGCCGCCTCTGGCCTTGCCCTCATCACCGCCTTCCTCTGTGCACTGCGCGTGCAAGCTCGGGGCGCGCCTGAAAACGCGGATCCAGATCTCCCGGCGTCATTTGACCCGTCGGCTCTCTCCACGCTGGTCCGCCAGTCGCCCTTCAGCCGCATCGTGAGTTTTGAGGACACCTATCTTCTCACCGGCATCGCGTTCATGGAGGGGAAGCCCCTCGCCACGCTGGTAAACAAGGAGACAAAGCAGCGCTTCGTGGTGAGCGATGAGCGCAACGCGCAAGGGTGGCGGCTGGCGGAAGCGAGCAACACATCGGACGTGAATGAGGCTGCCGTGCGGCTCTTCTATGGTGAGGAAGAGGTGTATCTCCACTACACCGATGTGCTGAAGCTGCCGGATCGAAAATCTTCCTCGTCGTCATCTGGCAGGCGCGCCGTCACTCCGGTGGACATTCATCACCTCTCGGAATCCGAAGTGATCCGGAAGGACGAGAACGGCAAGCCATACGTCCGGGGATCAATCTATCTGCCGACGGAGGACCGCGAAAAGTATTACAACAGCATGTCCCGCGAGGCGCATGACAAGTTCCGGCAGGTCATCCAGGACAACCGCGAGAAAATGTTTTCGTACTCCACTGATCAGCGCGCCGCGTACTCCAAGCGGGTCTTTGATGAGGTGCAGAGCCAGGAGCGTGATGGGAAATTGAAGTGACCCTTTTGTCGGAGGGGCTCTGTCGGCGCGGGGCTTTCTTCTGGAGCGTGCGCTTTTTGTCGCGCGGAACACCGAAGCTGTCGCACATGCCTGAAATTGAATTTTGCTTTGAGAGGGGAGCGCCTATGCTGGCGGCGGGTCGGCCGGAGTGGTCGCTCGTCGGGGCCGCGAGGTCTGCGGACGAGAGGAAAGTCCGGACACCACAGGGCAGCATGCCGGGCGCAAGCCTCGGGGGCCTTTGGCGAAAGCCGGGGCAACGGAAAGTGTCACAGAAAAGAAAACCGCCTTTTGGAAGTCTCAGATCTCTGATTTGAAACGGAAGACGGGCAAGGGTGAAAAGGCGGGGTAAGAGCCCACCGCTCCGACAGCAATGAAGGAGGCACGATAAACCCCATGCGGTGCAAGACATAACAGGGGAAAGGGCGGCCCGCCCGTTCTCTCGCAAGAGAGTATGACCCCGGGTATTAGTTGCATCCCGCGCGAGCGGGGGCCGGATCGCGAGATCCGTGCAGACAAATGACCACGCTCACGGTCCGAAAGGGCCGGGGAGAACAGAATCCGGCTTATGAAGGCCGACCCACCTTTTTCCTCCGTAGGCGAGCGCGTCTCGCCTCACAAAACGTCGTGGGCTCCTGCCTGCAGGAGTCCGTCGGCCATGGCTTTTCGCATCCGTGTTCAGGCCAACGACAATCTCACGCGCAGAAAACCTGCGCCGAGCACTGCTGTAGTCTGGGGCGGGACGGTATGTTGCGAGCCAGGACGGACTCGCCTTACCCAGCCTCCCTTCACCGGACCGCCTTCACGCGGTAGCCGCCGGATTTTTCATCCCACTCGAGCGCGAGGAGCCCGCGCTTGGCAGCCTCTTCCAAAAGCGCGTTGAAGGAGCGGTAGCCGTGAAACCGCTCGCTGAACTGGGGCAGGCGGCGCTTGATGGTCTGCTTCACCATCGAGCCCCAGATGGCGTCACTGCCGCCACGCTCCGCGATGAGCGCGTCCACCGTTTCGATCACTTGCTCGATGGCTTCCTCGGGATCACCGGCCGGCTTAGGCTCCGCTCCGGTCGCAGTCGCCGCAGCGCCCGCGGCTTTGGTCGCGGGCTTGGAGGCGGCGGCGGGCCGGCTGGTCTGCCGGCTGGTCTGTCGTACGCGGGCCTTTTCCTCCTCACGCACGAGGTCGTCGTAAAAGATGAAGTCATCGCAATTGCCGATGAAGAGATCGGAGGTCGAGTTTTTCACGCCGACGCCGATGACGATCTTGTTGTTCTCGCGCAGCTTGCTCACGAGCGGAGAAAAGTCGGAGTCGCCGCTGACGATGACGAAGGTGTCCACGTGCGCCTTTGTGTAACAGAGATCGAGCGCATCGACGACCATGCGGATGTCGGCCGAGTTCTTTCCACTCTGGCGCACATGCGGAATCTCGATCAGCTCGAACGCGGCCTCGTGCATGGTGGCCTTGAAGCTCTTGTACCGGTCCCAGTCGCAGTAGGCCTTCTTCACCACGATGCTGCCTTTGAGCAGGAGCCGCTCGAGCACCTTGCTCATGTCGAACTTGTCGTACTTCGCCTCGCGCACGCCGATGGCCAGATTTTCGAAGTCACAATAAACGGCGATCGTGTGGGTGCGGTCCTGCGGAGTTGCCATGCGGCGAGAATAGGCGCGAATGCGACGGGCGCGAACGCTAAAGCGGGCCACAGAGCCTGCGGGCGCCAGCGCGCGGCACGCGCTTGACCCCTGCTGCATCTCGCTCTATGACAAAAGCATGAGCGCAAAACCTCTCGAAGGAAAAGTGGGCCTGGTCTTCGGCGTGGCCAACAAGCGGAGCATCGCATGGGCCATCGCCCAGGCGTGGGCTGAGGCGGGGGCAAAGCTGATCTTCAATTACCAAGGCGAGCGCCTGAAGGACAACGTCGAGGAGCTGGCCGGAACCTTCGGCGCTGACACGCCCCTCTACCCATGTGATGTGGGCAACGACGCCGAGATCGACGCCTTTTTCGATCAGGTGGCCAAAACCACGAGCAAGGTGGACATGCTGCTGCATTCCGTCGCCTTCGCGCCCAAGGAGGCGCTCACAGGAAACTTCCTCGACACCACGCGCGAGGCGTATCGCGTGGCTCATGACATCAGCGCGTATTCGCTGGTGGCGCTCTCCCGCAAGGCCGCGCCCTTGATGACAGACGGTGGCAGCATCGTGGCGATGAGCTACTACGGCGCGGTGAAGGTGGTGCCGCATTACAACGTGATGGGCGTGGCGAAAGCATCCCTCGAGGCAAGCACGCGTTACCTAGCCTATGACCTCGGGCCGCGGAAGATCCGCGTGAACTGCATCAGCGCCGGGCCGGTGAACACCCTCGCGGCGCGCGGCATCGCAGGCTTTGGTGACATGCTGAAGCACTACGACGCGCACGCGCCGCTGAAGCGTAGTTGTGATCCCAAGGAGCTCGGAGCGACGGGCGTTTTTCTCGCCAGCGAAGGTGCGGCGGCGATTACCGGCCAGGTGCTCTATGTCGATGGGGGTTACGAGATCATGGGGATGTGATCCCGCCTCGCGGTTCTCAGTTTCATTTCACCGTCGGCTGACGATGAGCGCGGAGTTCCTCATCGTCGGTCAGGGTTTGGCGGGCACAGCGCTGGCATGGCGGCTGATGGAGCGCGGCCGCAGCTTCGTCATCATTGATCGTGACGAACCAGTCACCAGTTCCAAAGTGGCCGCAGGATTGGTCACGCCCGTCACTGGCATCAGGCTCACGCTGAACTGGAAATACGACGTGTTGCAGCCCGAGGCGGTGAGCTTCTACCGGAGCAAAGAACGGGTCACGGGCAAAAAGTTCTATTTTCCCCGTCCTTTGGTATGGCTCTACAAAAACGAGCGCGAACGCGAGATTTGGCAGCGGCGCCAACTGGACCCTGAGGTGCGACGCTTCGTGAATCCCCATCCGCCCATTCCCTTGATCGACGGGAGTCGGTTGGACAATGC
This sequence comes from Verrucomicrobiaceae bacterium, assembly GCA_031411695.1. GTDB lineage: Bacteria > Verrucomicrobiota > Verrucomicrobiia > Verrucomicrobiales > Verrucomicrobiaceae > JAIBCL01. Next base: position 4,383 of record JANOBO010000087.1, on the reverse strand, counting down.
GCTCGGAGGTTTTCAGCTCCGTCACGCCGGCTATCTCGACACGGCGGTTTATGCGAAGGCAAGCCGCGCGTGCTTCGAGAAGCGCGGCTGCTGGAGGAAGGGAGAGGTGAGTGAGGAAGAGCTGGACATTGGCCAGAATGGGATCGTCTGGCGGGACGAGCATTTTCAAACTGTCGTTTTCTGCCAAGGCTGGGACGCCGCGAGATCGCGATTATTTTCCTGGCTGCCATACGCCCCTGCGCGTGGCACGATCCTCAGCCTGCGCGGCGATGTTGGGGATCAGCGCCGCATCATCAACCGTGGATGCTGGCTTGTGCCTCGGAGTGACGGAATGCTTCGAGCGGGATCGAGCTTCGATCTGCGCTTTTCGCATCCGAATGAGGCTGACGCAGCTTCTCTCGAAGCGCTGCATCTTCGGCTCCAGACCCTCATGCGAAAAGACTTTGAGGTGCTCCGCCATGACACGGCGGTCCGGCCCATCATTAAACACCGAAGGGGGGTGCTCGGCAGCCATCCCGCTCATGCACGAGTTGCATTTTTCAATGGGCTCGGCTCAAAGGGCGTGCTGCGCGCCCCGTTCATGGCCCGTAAGCTCGTTGAGCATCTGATTGATGGCGTTGAGCTCGATCCCGAGTTGGATGTTCAGGCGAATCTTTGATCCCAATGAGCGATATCGAATCGAACCTCATCAGCAGCCTGGAAGGAGGATTGCCTTCGTCGGTGCGCTGGTCCCACTTGCTCCTCAAAGGTCGGCTTCGGCCCGGAGATCTGGCCGTGGATGCCACCGCCGGCAACGGCCACGATGCACTTTTTCTCGCCAGTGCAATCCTACCGGGAGGGCATCTCTACGCATTCGACGTTCAGGCTGCAGCCTTGTCCTCCACGGAGAAAAGATTGCTGGAAGCGGGCATTCAGCGCAGCGGATTCGACCTTTTGAACTGCGGGCACGAGGCGCTTGCAGAGGTTCTGCCAGCGAATGCACGGGGCTCCATTCGCGCCATCATGTTCAATCTAGGATACCTCCCCGGATCAGACAAAACGCTCGTCACCGAATCCAGCACGACGATTCATGCGATCCGAGCGGGCTTGGAGTTTCTCGCGCCTCATGGACTGATGACCGTGGTTGTTTATCCGGGTCATGCCGGCGGTGCCCGCGAGTCGGTTGCAGTGTCGGAACTGGGCGTCGAGTTGTCTCCGCGGGAGTTTGAAGTCCAGCACATCCGTCCCGTAAACCGCGCTGCCGCGCCCCCTGAGCTGTGGGCTTTCTGGAAAGGCTCGAAGCCCGATGGTAAATGCTCACCGCCCGCCGCGCGATGAAACCAGGGCAAACGCGCTCGCCAAAGCGTCATTCAGTTCTTCAAGCGTCGCTTTCTCAAGCATCGGGTCGAGCGGTGCGTTTATAAAAGGCGTCTCGGTTGGGGGGGGTGAAGCCGTTCTATAAATTTCAGGGTGCGCGGTGGTTTCCGACCTGCGGTCGCCTTTGTCCACTCCATCAAAAGACCCCACGCCAAACTCAGGCGCATGATCGAAAAAGGTCCTCGCGAGTCGGCCTGTCGTCACCGATACAAAAGCCGCTTTTTGTTGGACATCTTCCGTGACGACCATCCTCGGTGGCGCGGACGCCAAAGCCCGATGAATTTGCTGCAACTCGCCCACTTGGCGGTCTAGAGTGGCAACGACTTCCTGTCGAATTCGGATCAGGGCTTCAACAGCTGCTTCCATTCCGGAAGAGCAAACCGTTGTTTCGTCAGAGACGCCATGGGTTGGAGTTGCGAGAAGAGAGGCCACAAATAGAAACTGGATATTGTTGGCCATACCATAATATGGTTTTTATAGATTTGCAAGGCTCTTGGCGTTTATCCGCTCCGTCACTCTGCCGTGCCCGCTGGGGCGCACTTAGCTGCAAACCCGTCACACCGCAGGGTTCAGCCGCCCCGAAGGGCGCGCTGACGAAGCCAATGATCCGCCACGACCAAGTGCACCATCGCCTCTACCATCGGGACCGCGCGTGGCAACACGCAGGGGTCGTGACGACCGCGCGCAGCGAGAGTGGTGTCGGTGCCCAGAGCAGTCACGGTTTTCTGCTCGAGCAAAATGGTGGCGGTTGGCTTGAAAGCCACGCGGAAGACAATGTCCTCGCCGTTACTGATCCCACCTTGGATTCCGCCACTCCGATTGGTGCGCGTGCGAATGGTACCAGCGTCTGAGAAAAACTCATCGTTGTGTTGCTGCCCGGTGAGCTGAGTTCCTGCAAACCCTGACCCGATCTCGAATCCTTTTGTGGCGGGCAGACTCATCATCGCCTTCGCAAGGTCGGCCTCTAATTTGTCGAACACCGGCTCACCCAAGCCTGGGGGCACACTGCGCACGACACATTCAATGACGCCACCTACAGAATTGCCCTCGCTCCGGACTTTTTCTATCAAGGCGATCATGCGGGTTGCCGCCTCCACGTCACAAGTCCGGACAATGTTCGACTCCACGGTTTGGCGGAGTTCCGGGATGCTACCGATGACCTGCGGCACCACAGCTTCAAGCGCCTGAACACTCTTCACAAACGCCACGCAATCGTATCCCGGCACTGCGGCCTGCAGCGCCTTTCGCGCGATGGCTCCAGCCGCCACCCGGCCGATCGTTTCCCGCGCTGACGAACGTCCGCCGCCAGAAATCGCACGAATGCCGTACTTGGCATCATAGGTGTAGTCCGCGTGCGAGGGCCTGTATGCCGTTTCCATCTCCGTGTATGCGGAGGGCCGCTGGTCAGTGTTCCGCACCAAAATCGCAATCGGCGTACCGAGTGTCAATCCATCAACTACTCCCGAGAGAATCTCGGCTTTATCATCTTCTTTTCTTGGCGTCGTGATCTTGCTTTGGCCTGGGCGGCGACGGTCAAGCTCCGCCTGGATATCTTCGGCGGTCAGTGGCACGCGCGGCGGACATCCATCCACCACCACACCCACACCCGAACCGTGAGACTCGCCCCAAGTGCTGATGCGGAATAAGACTCCCGTGCTGCTCGCCATTCCGGCAAATCATGGCGCAGATGATCTGTCGATGCAATCCCTGCGACGTTGCCTTTGTTCACGGGTCATTCACAGAATCTCAGTCGTCCAAAACTGATTCATTTGTGCTGTTGTTCGCATCTCTGAGTCTGGATGTTTGGAAAGGTTCACCCCAAGACAATAACAGCAGTGGTGCGAAGAACGCTAACAAGCCTGTTCCTCCAGCCAAACACGCGGGTTCCACATCAATTGGATGGTTTAACAACCCTGGGCAAACCCTGTGGGGTCGCACCAACAAGTCTCGAGCTTGAGACCTTGTTCATCTTTGCGAAAGCTCGTGCGCATTCTTTTCACAACTTGTTGGCTCCAGTTCAACGGAGCCCAAAAGGCGTTGCAGCACGGGGTTGTCTAGCGCGGCTCTCGCAGCCTCGATCTCCGCCTCTTTCTTGCTTTTTCCAGTGCCGCGCCCGAGTGCCACCCCTTTCCACGAGACGACAGCATCGAACGACTTCAAGTGATCCGGTCCCGCTGATGAAATGATCGCGTACACGGGTGGCGAGTCACCGTTGCTTTGAATGACTTCCTGTAGCGCGCCTTTCGGGTTGAGTTCGAGCGGTGCGTGCAGCAGCGCTTCGAACTCTGCCGCGAACGATCGCGTCACAAATGTTTTCGCCGCCGCCAGACCTCCATCAAGAAACACCGCGCCCGTCAGCGCCTCAAACACGTCGGCAAGAGTGTTTTCTCGTCCCCGCCCGCCGTTCGCCTCCTCACCGCGGCCCATTAGCATGTATGCGCCCAGATTCATCAGCCGCGCCATTTTGGCGAGCGCCTTCGTGGAGACGAGCTGGGAGCGCGCTTTGGTCAGTGTCCCTTCGTCAGCAGATTTCATCCGGCGGAAAAGTTCATCAGACAACGTGAGCTGGAGGACGGCGTCACCCAGAAACTCGAGTCGTTGATTGTCGAAGTGCGGCCGTTGGCTCTCGTAGGCCAAGCTCGCGTGAGTCAACGCCTCCGCGAGGATGAGCGGGTTGCGAAACTTGTAGGCAATGACTTTCTCCAGGGGATCCATGCGTGGCGGGGCAGGACAATGGCCGCGTCAACTGCGCTGGCGAGACAAAAAGTGGGGTGACCGACGGGACTCGAACCCGCAACAACCAGAATCACAATCTGGGGCTCTACCGTTGAACTACGGCCACCATCTCTGAGAAGAGTGGGCCGAAGGTAGCGACATCCCGCCGAAGTGCCAGCAAAAATAACAGCGCCACTAAGTTCCCCAGCACGAGATCGCTCCCAGGTGGCCTTGCCTTGATCAATCCAGATGACCAGCGCGCAAATCGTGTCAGTTTGTTCGCCGCCTTGTGAATCTCTTCAAACGTCTTGA
>JANOBO010000086.1:0-5500 GCA_031411695.1 Verrucomicrobiaceae bacterium | reverse complement strand
TCTTGTCGAGCCATGGCAAAACCGGGGCGGCGGCGCGCGGGGCGTGGGCAGGGGCTTGTTGCGCGCGCTTAGCGCCCCCACGATTCCGAACGCGCTGTTGTGCATCAATGACCCGCAGGCTGTGGAGCGGCTCACGACGGTGAAGCGGGGCGAGAGGGTGTGGCTGCCCATGGGCGGCAAAGGCAGCAAGCTGGACAAAGGACCTGTCATCGTGGAGGTCGAGGTGGTCTCGCATTGGAGCGGATTGTTCGAGCTTGAGGACAAGAACAGCCACCTGGCCTCGATGAGCGGCGATCATTTTGACATGGGGCCGTGCGCGGTGGTGAGGCATGAGGGCGTGACGATTCTCCTCACCTCAACCCGCACGCCGCCCTTCGATCTCGGACAATGGCGCAGCCAGGGGCTGGAGCCGACAAAGTTCTCCGTCGTAGGCGTGAAGGCGGCGGTCGCGCACCGTCGCGCCTACGACAAGATCGCCTCACGCATGATCTGGGTGGACACGCCCGGGCCGTGCAGCAGCAACTTGAGGTCCCTGCCCTTCAAGAAGATCACGCGCCCGGTTTATCCGCTCGATGACTGATGCGGCTGGCGCTTCCCCAGCGCTCAGCCGCCGCACGTTTTGCAGGGCTTGCCGTCTGATGCGGCGCAGGGCATGGCCGCGTTGTAAAACCGGCACCGCGCGTTGTGTCGCGTGCCGGACTTGCTCAGGCTCCAACCCGTGGCAGCCGCACCCGGAGTGGTGGTCGGCCCCATTTCCTCCGCTGGCTTCTTCCGTGGCTTTGAGATCTCGCGCGTGGCGACGACGAGAACCGCCCACGGCATCAGCTCGGCTCCGGCTTTCTCGATCATGCCGCCGCCCGAGCCCAGTCGCGGCGCGCCAGCGCCCGGCACTTTTTCGAGCAATGCCGACAAGGTCTGCGTGCTCACCGCTCCACCGAGGCCATCGCCCTCACCGCGCGGCACCGCGGCTTTTGCGGAGGCCGAGCGCGCGGAAGCTTGGGATTGAAAAAAGACGCCGAGCACATCGCCTTTTTCTCCTACGATGAACCCTCCCGGGCTTTCGGGCGGCACACGCGCATCGTGAAGGAAGCGCCCCGTCCGCGCGTCCGCAGGCCGGCTCACGATGCCCCGCGTCATCATCGGGCTGGTGAGGAGCCCGAGCTTGCGCGCGTTCATCTCCACGCTCACGGCGAACACGTTCTGGCCTGGCACGGGAGGCTTGCGCGCGCCGATCCTGGCCTCAGCGCACGGGGCCTTGCACGAGACGATCGCCACTCCGAGCGCGTCGTCGGTCTGCACCAAGGTGGCCGGCAATGCGTCGCCGTTGAGGTGCACGACGATGCTCGCCGCATCCGTTGTGATGCCCGCGTCCGTCATCACGAGGCCGCTCTTGCCCACTGTGATGCCCAAGCTGCGAAGCGTGACGATCTCGAGATCCGGCTCGAGCACGGGCGGCGATTGTTTTGCCAGATCTCCAGCGCTGCGCGCGACTGTCTCGGACCACACGCGCGTCGCTTCCTCCGCCGACAGCGCAAACGCGCGGATCGGCGATGGCGCGCCCTTCAAGGGATGGAAGGTGCGGCCTCCCGCGCCATACAACAGGCGCGCCTGAAACCGATCGCCCGGCTCCCCCTCCGGCGGATTCGCGCTGACGAGGAAGAACATTTCCCCCGTGTACAAAACGGGCGCGCCTTTGCCCCCGCCACCGAGCGCGAGGCGGCACAGCCAGCCTTGTTCGGCGCGGTGGCTGATCTCAAACGATTGCGGTCCCCACTTCAGGGCGGTGTCAGCGATGGATTGGGCGTTCCTGGCAAACTCCTGGTCCGCAGCAGAAAACGCGGAGAGGGCATAGGGCAGCAGGCTGCCGTTGCTTTTCAGGACGATCTTCACGCCATCCACACGGACAAACTCCGCCTCGAAATTCCGTGTCCCATCAGAGCTGCGCCATTCCCGTGCGTGTGAGAGCGCTGCTCCGGTCAGAAGCGCCAGCACACAGAGCTGTGGCATCCGCCGTTTCATGGATTGAGATGGACAGGCCCGAAGATGAGCCGTGTTGCTTTTCCCGCACGCCTACTGCCTGGCGTTCGCCTCCGCCTGAGTGGCGATGGCGCGGTAGGATTCCGGGTAGATGATCTTGTCCACCACCCACTTCCGCGCCAGTTCCACTGTGGCGCTGGTCGCGCGGTCGGTGAGCATGTCACGCACGCTTTCGGGCATCAGGCGGAGATTCGGAATCGCGAAGGCAGCCTCGGGCGCCAGCACGGGTGAGAGATTGTATCCGACCACAAGACGCTCGTCCTCCCAGCCTTTCGCATGAGCGGTGGGCGGCTCGCCGCGCTCCATGCCCACGGCGTTTCCTACATCGTCGAAAACGCCCATCGATTTGGCGATCTGCACATTCTCGTGGATTGCGGCGCCGATCCGCGCGGCCTCGCTCTGCTCCGCGCCGGCTGCGGCTGCGGCGCGCTTGGCCGTGTCCAGCGCGCTGTAGCCGTCCTCGGACGCCTGCCAAGCGAGGTATAAGAGCCGGAGGTAGCTGGATTCGCTCGCCTTTTCCCCGCCGCCCTTCACCTCCTTCGCGGTGTGCAGCCGGATCAGCGGCGTCATCCGCGCCAGCCATGGATTCCGCGCGAGACGCTGGGAGGTGGCATACTCGAGATAGAGCTGGTAGCAGCCAAAGAGGGCGGCGGCGATCAACAGGGTGGCAAAAACTTTTTGGATCATGGTCGGGTGGGAGCCTCCAATGGGTTCGAATTTCCGCGATGCTACGTTCGCACATCGCCTATGCCAAGCGCCGAATCGCGGGTCAGCGCTTTTTTTGCACCATGCCTCTTTCCTTCATCGACTTTGCAAAGTTCTGCCGGATGAAATCCTTGTCCCGACAGTGAGCCAGCGCGTCATCGAGGAGGATGTAATCGTGTGTGAGGAGATGCAAAAGACTGTCGTCGATGGTGTGCATGCCGTCCTTTGCGCCGATCTGCATGAGGCCGGGCATCATGGAGAAGCGCCGGTCACGGATGCAGCGCGCCATGGCGAGATTCATCGTGAGGATCTCAGTGGCGAGCACGCGGCCCTCTGCGTCCGCGCGGGGGAGGAGGTGCTGGCAGACGACGGCCTTCAAGCAGTTCGCGAGCTGCGCGGCCACATAGTCTTGCTGCTCTTCGGGGAAGGCGTCAAAGATGCGCGTCATGGTGGCGGTGGCCTCGGTGGTGTGCAGGGTGCTGATGACGAGGTGCCCCGTCTCGGCCGCCGTGATCGCCGTGCGCATCGTTTCCAGATCGCGCAGCTCGCTGACCACGATGACATCCGCGTCCTGGCGCAGCGCGCTCTTCAGCGCCTGCGCGAAGGATTGCGTGTCCGCGCCGACCTGGCGCTGGCGGATGAGGCTGTTGCTGTGTTCGAAGATGAACTCGATGGGGTCTTCGATGGAGACAATGTTCGACGCGCGCTCGCGGGCGATGGTTTGCGTCAGGCTGCACAGCGTCGTCGTTTTCCCCGATCCCGTGACGCCGGTGATAAGCACCAGCCCGTCGCGCAGCCTGGAGAGATTCTCCACGACCTCGCCGTGGCCGAGATCGCGCAGCTCGGGGATGGTGTCCGGCACGTAGCGGAAGTTCGCCTCGATGCGGCCGAGCACATAACACGCATTGCCACGGAAGCGGCCGAGATTGTCCACTTGGATGGCAAAGTCCAGCTCCCAATCGTGCTCCAGCTTCGCGCGCTGCGATTCCTTCAGCACGGCCAGCACCATCTCGCGCGTGTCATTTGCGTCCAGGACCTCGTCGGTCAATGGCTGCAGCACGCCGTGGATGCGCACCGTCGGCGGCGCTCCGGCGCTGAGATGCAGGTCGGAGCCGCCTCGCTCGGTGACCATTGCCAGATATTCGATGAGGTCGTGTGAGTGCATGGTCGCTTAGCTGGACACGCCGCGGGCCGCGCGGCGGAATTCGGTTTCGTTTCCCGTCGCGCTGATGGCGACCTCTTCGGAGATAAGCCCGTCTTCATAGGCGCGGATGATCGAGCGCAGGAAATTGATCGCGTTCGGATCGCTGCCGCGGTGGAGATATTCCTGGATGTGGTCCACATCGCGCCGGCCGATCCAGTCGCGCACCGCGCCGCCGTTTTCCAAATGCTCCACCAGCAGCATGAGATGCCCGTCCACCTTCGGCACGAGCTTCTGGCAGACGAGACCGATGAGCTGATGGGAGAGCAGATGCAGACCGAGGTTCACCTGATCCGGCGGGAACAAATTCAAGAAGCGCTCCATCGTGTCCGACACACGCTCGGAGTGCAGCGAGGCCAGCACGAGGTGCCCGGTCTCCGATGCCTGGAGCGCGATGAGCGCCGTCTCGTAATCGCGGATCTCACCGACGAAGATCACATCCGGTGCCTGGCGGATGGCGCTGCGCAGGCCGCGCGCGAAAGTCTCCGTGTCACGCCCCACCTCGCGCTGGGTAAAGAGGCAGGTCTGATTGGCAAAAATGTACTCCACGGGGTCTTCGATGGTCACGATGTGCCTCGCCAGGCTCTCGTTCATCCATTGCAGCAGCGCCGCCAGCGTCGTGGACTTTCCCGTGCCAGTCGGGCCCGTCACCAGGATGATGCCATACGGCCGCATCGCCCATTTTGTGAGCAGCGGCGCGGGTGCGCCCAGCGCCTCCAGCCGCGGGATGTCCGTGCGGATGCGTCGCAGCACCGCGCCGAGGCGGCCCATGACCTTGTGCAGGTTCACGCGAAAGCGCGTGTGCGTGTGGGAGATGAGCCCCGAGTCTTTGTCGTGAATTTTCTCGGGATCCGCGCCGCACATCTGCCAGAGGCCCATCATCTGGCCGAGCGAGATTTTGTCCTCCCCGAAGAGCATGAGCTGCTCATTGATCTTCAGCCGCGGAAGCTCGTCCTCCTGAAGAAAGACATCGCTGGCCTTATGCTCGTCCGCTGCTGCCAGGATGTCGTCAATGCTCATGCGCGTGCGCCTATACCATGATTCCGTCGTCTGTGGCAAGCACGGCGCGCAAAGATTCTCAACACCTGTTCATCGCGCGGCCGCAATTCCACCGCCGCTGCTTTACAAGCCCGATCCTCCGTGCAAGATGCCGCGCTTTCCGGCCCGGCGAGAGCGTAGCGCGACCTTTCAGTGTCACGACTCATCTCCAACGGCCCCCCGAAAGCGCTTCAAACATCCGCTTTCCCAATTCTCCGAGTCTCATCGTCTCCCCATCTCCGCGTCTTCTTCCCACCATGCCCAAAGACACCTCCATCAAGACCATCCTCGTCATCGGCTCCGGCCCCATCGTCATCGGCCAGGGCTGTGAGTTCGACTACTCCGGCGTCCAGGCCTGCAAGGCTCTGAAGGAGGAGGGTTACGAGGTGGTGCTGGTGAACTCGAATCCGGCGACGATCATGACCGATCCGGAGTTCGCGCACCGCACTTACATCGAGCCGATTACGCCGGAAGTTGTGGAGAAAATCATCATCCGTGAGAAGCCCGACGCGCTTCTTC
>JANOBO010000085.1:0-3280 GCA_031411695.1 Verrucomicrobiaceae bacterium | reverse complement strand
AGCTTTCCCATCTGCTCGGTCGTATCGCCCTTTGCGCAGCCGATGGATGAAATCCACACGCGCTCGCAGACCTTTGGTTTTCCATCGGCACCGAGCATTTCATCGAGCATCGGCTTCGTGGCCGGGTCCATGCCGATGTGCTCGAACGTGCTCACCTTCGCATGGCCTTGCATGTTCGACTGGCCGGCGAGGATGAAGATTTGGAGAGGCTTTGCCGTGGCAGGCAGATAGATCGCGAGAAGACAGAGCAAGACTCGAACGTGAGTGAATAGAAGACGCATGGGTTGGAGCAATCGGAAGTGAGTGTGTGAGTTCTGCCAGGCAGGTCAAACGAGGATATGAAGCAGGTTTGTTCGGCGGCAAGAACAGAATGGAAGCCGAGAGAACCACCGCCTTCACAGTCGATGCGCCTACTTGCCGCTCATGATCCTTGCTGCGGTTTTGTTGCATTCGTGGACGCCCTCAGACATAAATCCGCCCATGATTCGTCTGGTCGTTGTTTTCTTCTTGGCGCTCCTCCCCGCAGTCTCTCACGCCGCTGCGGAGGCGGTGCCGGTGAAGATCGTTCCGGAAAAGGGCATCACTCGGGGCGGTCAGCTTTACTTCGTGAAGGGTGCGGGTGGCACAGAACACCTGGATGAATTGGTGAATGCCGGCGGCAACAGCATCCGCACTTGGACCACGAATGGATTGGCCGAAATCCTCGATGACGCCCAGGAGCGCGGCCTCACTGTGTGCTCCGGCATCTGGTTGGAGCCGGAGTGCGCCTGGTTCTCCTATGCAAATGCGGAACACTGCGCGCGGCAGACTGAGCGCGTGACCAAGGAGGTGACTCAGCATCGCGATCACCCGGCGCTGCTCTTCTGGGGCCTCGGCAATGAGGCTGAGGGCGATGGCACAAACGCGGCCTACTGGAAGCAACTCGAAGTGCTGGCAAAAGCCGTGAAAGCACTGGACCCTGCGCACCCGACCTTTACCGCCGTGGCCGGATTGCAACCGGCGAAAGTCGCGGGGCTAAACGCGCACACGCCGAGCCTCGATTTTGTCGGCATCAACACGTACGCAGCGCTGAACGGACTGCGGGCCTATGTGGCGAAGGCAAACTGGACACGCCCTTGGGTGGTGACTGAGTACGGCCCGCGCGGTTTTTGGGAAAGCCCGCGCGCGGCATGGGGCGCACCCATCGAGCAGACGAGCACGGAAAAGGCGCAGTTCATCCGCAAGGCCTATGAGGCTGCGATTCTACCCGGGGGTGATTGCTGGGGCGGTTATGTCTTCCTTTGGGGCCAGAAGCAGGAGGCCACGGCGACTTGGTTTGGCATGTTCACGGAGACTGGAGAGTCCACCGCCACGCGCGACGCGCTGCATGAGCTTTGGAGAGGCCAGCCACCACCGGAGCGCGCGCCGACATTAAAACGAATCGTGAGCGGCGTGGAGAAGGCCGAGATCGACGCAGGCACCGAGTTCACCGCAGAAGCCGACGCGACCGATCCAGACGGCGACACTCTCACGTGGCACTGGACGGTCACGGCGGAGGAAGCCGGCCGCGACACCAAAGGCAGAGAGCGAAAACCCAAGCCACTCCCGCACTGCGTGGTGAAGGCTGAAGGGAAGTCCGCAACCTTTCGAGCGCCCGCAAAACCCGGAACGTATCGCGTGCATGTCCGCGTCACGGACGACCGCCACCGAGCCGCTACCGGGAACTTTCCTTTCAAGGTGAAGTAGCTGCGGTGCTGGCGGGGAATCGCCGGGGCAACCCTGTTACCTTGGCCACGCCACTTCCGTCAGTTCACGGCAAGTCCGTCTGCCCCATCAGATAGCGGTCGCACTCTCGCGCGGCCCCGCGGCCTTCGTTGAACGCCCAGACGACTAGGGATTGACCACGACGGCAATCGCCGGCGGCGAAGACGCCCGGAAGGCTGGTGGTGTATTTCTCGTGCTCGGCCTTCACGTTGGATCGGGCATCGCGCTCGACGTTGAGCGATTCAAGCAGCGGCTGCTCAGGTCCGAGGAATCCCATGGCCAGCAGCACGAGCTGCGCCGGCATGACCTTCTCGGTGCCGGGGACTTTCTGCGGGCCAAAGCTGCCCTTCTCGTCCTTTTTCCACTCGACATCGACGACATGCACGGCCTTCACGTGGCCTTTCTCGTCGCCTTCAAAGTGTGTGGCGGTGGTGAGATAGATGCGGGGATCATCGCCAAATTTCGCGGCGGCCTCCTCCTGGCCGTAATCCATCTTGTAGGTCTTGGGCCACTCGGGCCAGGGATTGTTCGCGGCGCGGGTCAGCGGCGGCTTGGCCATGATCTCGAGCTGATGCACGCTCTTGCAAACGTGGCGCAAGGATGTGCCGACGCAGTCCGTGCCGGTGTCGCCGCCGCCGATGATGACGACGTCTTTGCCTGCGGCGTTGATGAAGTTGCCGTTCTTGTGTTTGTCCAGCACCGCGCGCGTATTCGCGGTGAGGAAGTCCATCGCGAAGTGGATGCCCTTCAGCTCGCGGCCGGGGATCGGCAGATCGCGGGGCTTCGTGGCGCCGGTGCAGATGACGGTGGCATCGAACTCCTTGGCGAGCTTCTCGGCGGGCAGATCTGTCCCGACCGTGGTGTTGCAGACAAACTTCACGCCTTCATCCTCGAGCAGGCTGATGCGGCGCAGCACGACCTCGTTCTTGTCGAGTTTCATGTTCGGGATGCCATACATGAGCAGGCCGCCGGGGCGGTCTGCGCGCTCGAAGACGGTGACGGTGTGCCCGGCCTTGTTGAGCTGCGCCGCCGCGCTCAAGCCTGCGGGTCCCGAGCCGATGATCGCGACTTTTTTCCCGGTGCGGCGCGCAGGTGGTTGCGGGATGACCCAGCCTTGGTCCCAGCCTTTGTCGATGATCGAAACCTCGATGTTCTTGATCGTGACGGGCGGCGCGCTGATGCCGACGGTGCACGAGCCTTCACACGGCGCAGGGCAGACGCGACCGGTGAACTCGGGAAAATTGTTCGTCTTGTGCAGGCGGTCCAGCGCCTCCTTCCACAGGCCGCGATAGATCAGATCATTCCACTCGGGAATGAGGTTGTTGACCGGGCAGCCGCTGGCCATGCCGCTGATGAGCTTGCCCGTGTGGCAGAAAGGGATGCCGCAATCCATGCAGCGCGCGCCTTGTGTCTTGAGCTTCTCCTCGGGGAGATGGTTGTGTATTTCCTTCCAGTCGCCGATGCGCGCGATGGGATCGCGGTCGGTCGGGAGTTCGCGCTGGTAGTCGATGAAGCCGGTTGGTTTTCCCATGATGTC
>JANOBO010000084.1:0-15769 GCA_031411695.1 Verrucomicrobiaceae bacterium | reverse complement strand
GATCACTTGAGAAATCAGAAGTGACTTTCCAGCTTTAAGAAAAATCACTTCCACAAGTCATTGTGAAAGCCCTGCTATCGGGACAGTCACATCGAAAACTAAGGGTCTATTCCCCGCTCTCGGGGTGCCAACTGCGAATGTTCCATCCCGTCGTCTGCCCGGAACGGTCTGTTGGAGTCGGGCCTTTAGGCGATCGGGCGGGTTGGGGGGAATGGCCGCGCTTTTCGGATCGGCTAAAGCCTTGACTCCTACTTCTGCCGGCGGAGCGAGCGCGGGCCTGCGCCAGATCGTGCTTTGAGACTGTCAATGTCGCGAGGCTTCCAAGCCTGCGGCGGGCTTGTGGAAATGCACGTCAATACCTCGGCATCTCGGGATCGACGTGGTCTGACCATGCGGCGATGCCGCCGCGCATGCTTTGGGCTTTGTCGAATCCCTTCTCCCGCAGCCAGTCGGCGGCCCGCAGGGAGCGCATGCCGTGATGGCAGTAGATGATGAGGCGCTGCGTCGTGTCCTGGAGCTTCGCGTCGGCTTCTTCACCGAAGCGCGTGAGCGGCATTAGCTCGGCGCCGTCGATGTGGCAGAAGTTCCATTCGTCCTCCTCTCGGCAGTCGATGAGCCGGAAGGTGCCCGCTGCCTCTTCGCGCAGCGTGTTGACGTCGTCCACGTCGATCTCGACTGGCAATGCGCCGGGCATCAGTGCTGCACGGTGACGGGCGTGCCGAGGGCAACGTTGTTAAAGAAGATCCTGGCCATGTGCTCCGGCATGCGCACGCAGCCGTGTGAGGCTGCGTAGCCTGGCAGGTAGCCCTTGTGCATGCCGGTGCCGCCATGGAAGCGCATGAAGTGCTGCATGTCGGATCCGAGGAAGCGCGTGCCGGGCGGCGGCTTGTCCTTGAGCGCTGCCACGTCGCGCACGACGACGTTGCCCGCGTCATCCACAAAGTCGCCGTAGAGATTGGAGCGGTGATCCGCATCCTTCTCGATGATCTTGAATGTGCCCGTGGTCGTCGCGTGCCCTTCATCTCCGGTTGAGAGGGAGGAGACGCCGGCGAGTGTGTCGCCTTTGTAAAAGTAGGCACGCTGGTCGCTGATGTCGATGAGGATGCTGGGCGGACCGCTGAGACCATCCCCGTCCCAATAGGAGACGGTGTCGTTTCCATACGCGCCGCTTTGTGGGACGGACTGTGATCCGAATGCCTCAAGGTAGGCGGTCTGGCTACGCGGCGGCGCGGATCTGCAGGAGGCCAGCACAGCCACTGTGGTGAGGAGCAGTGCGTGGAGCGTATGTCGGAGAGTATTCATCATGGATTGCCTCATAGGGTTACGAGCGCGGGGAGAAAAGGACGCGGATGATGATTCATCGCCCCGGCGGTGTCCACCACTTCCTTGCCGACGTGGGACAAAAACAAATTGCGGCTGGAGGGCAACAGGGGCACTTTCCGCCCCCGAAAAAAGTACGCCTGACCCCATCAACCATGCCCACTTACGAATACGAATGCCAGAAGTGCGGCCTGCCTTTCGAGGCCGTGCAGTCGATGAAGGATCCGCATTTGAAGGATTGCCCGGCCGAGGGATGTGAGGGCCCGGTGAAACGAAAAATCAGCCTTGGCTCCGGCTTCATCTTCAAAGGCAACGGCTTCTACATCACCGACTACCGCAGCGACTCCTACAAGGCCGCCGCGAAGAAGGACTCCGATGCGGCCAGCCCCCCGCCCGCCGCAGCACCTGCGGCGGCCCCGGCTGCGGCACCCGCCGCAGCGCCCGCGAAACCAGCCGGCGCCGCGTGACCGCCCTGACATTTTCCTGACCCGATCTGCCGTGAAGCCGTTGGTCCATCTGCTCCTGCTCATCAGCCTCAGCGGACTGACCGGCGCGGCCATCGTCGGCCACCGCACGGCCGACCTCGACGAAGTGCAGGGCGACGCGGTCACTGGTGCGCCCGCCAATGACATCGCTGATTTGCTCGGGCAGGCCACGATCAAGCGCTCGGCCCCGGTGGAGATCTCGGAGGCTGACGTGAACCGCTACCTCCTCGCCACGCTCGAGGGGCGGCAGGCAGGCCGCAGCGTGGACTTGGCGGCTTTTGAAAAAGTGCTCGTCGATCTCGAGCCCGGCTTTGCCCGCGTCACGCTGTGCTGGTTGGTGCAAGGGCACCGCACCACCGCATCGCTGGATTTGCGTGTGGGTGAGAAGGCCGGGAAACACGAGGCGGAGATCGTCGGCGGAGCCTATGGACGCATGCCGGTGGCGCGCGGCTTCCTCGCGCCGATCCTGCCGGCCTTCGAGTCGCTGACGAAGACTTGCGGGGCTGAGATCAAGTCGATCCTCAGCATGACGAAGATCAGCATCACCAAGGACAAGCTCGTGCTTGATCCGCGTTTCTGAGGTATGCACGACCTGCACGCTGAGATAAATCGTCAGCTCCTCCCACGGCGCGCCGCGAGGCTTCTGCAGTTGGGTGCTTGTCTGCTTTTTGCCACAGCGCAAGCGCAGGTGGTGCTCCCTGAGCCGCCGCTCCCATCGCAGTCCGCGTCCGATGCGCGGGCTGCCGCCGTGCAGCCGCCGGGAGATGCGCTGCCGCCTCTGCCCGTGCCGCCGCTGCCTGGCGCGGTGGGTGGTTCTCCGATCCCGCTTCAAGGTCCGTCTGCCGATGCGCCGCCGCTGCCGCCCGCAGAGCGCACCTCTGCCCCGCAGGGCGCGCCATTGCCCACGGGCTTCAACAGCAAGGTCACGTCATCCACCAGCGCCAGCGGACAGTTCAAGGTCTATGGCAAAGATCTCCCGACGCGCGGTCTGTTCTCCAGCCGGTGTGATGACATCGCCGCAAACGTGAAGCGGCTCTTGCGCGATGAGCAGCCGTGGTCGTTGCCCGTCGTAGTGGCCCTCAAAAGCCCGCCGGACCTCAAGCTCACCGGCCCCGCCGTGGCAACGAGCATCTCGCAGATCACCAACGGCGGCTTTCATCTTCAGGTCACCGTGCAGCTCCGCCCCGATCTGCGGCCGGCCGACATCGACGCCGAGGTCACGCGCATCCTCATCGCGGAGCGCATCCTGCGGCATCAAAAGGAGATCACCACCAAGCGCTCCATGGTGCTTCCCGAGTGGCTGCTCACCGGTGTGACCCAGGCGATGAATTTCCGCGACCGCTCAAAGCCCAGCGCCGTCTTCACCGCCATTTTCCGCAGCGGAAAGATCTACGGCATCGACGAGATCCTTGATGCCGCCCCCGGCCAGCTCGACGCGCTCTCGCGCACCATTTACGAGACCTCGTGCTGCGCGCTCGTGCTGGCACTGCTCGATCAGATCGAAGGGCCGGCCAGCATCATGAAGTTCCTCTCGCTCCTCGCCGTCGATTCACGCGATGACCGCGCGCTGTTGAACGTTTGCTTTCCAAACCTGGCCCTCTCCGCGTCCAGCCTGAACAAATGGTGGTCGCTGCAAATGGCAGCGCTGGCCACGCCGACAGTCTTTGAGACGCTCGGGCCGACGGAGTCGCGCAAGGCACTGGCCAGCGCGCTCATGATCCGCTACGACACCACCGCCGACGCCGTTCCCAAGACGCGCAGCGTTCTCGCGGATACGGACGAGCCGGCCGCCGACGCACCGCCCGGGCCAGCCATTGATGAAAAGAAGCGCGGCTTGCTCGGCAGGTTTTTCGGCACTGGCACGCCTGCGGCTGCTGCGAAGGAAACAGAGCCACCACCCGCCGAACCTAAAAAGATCAGCCCAGCGCCCGCGGACACCAGCGCCGCGCCTGATGCTGAAGTTGTGCGCGAGGAAAAGAAGCGCGGCATCTTGGGCCGCATGTTTGGCGGGTCCGCAGATGCGCCGCCCGCGATCGCGAAAGAAGAAACCAAGGCCGACCCGCCACCGCCGCCAGTCGAGCCAAAGAAGACCGCCACCGCCGAGCCGAAGACTGCTGCGGAAGAAGCACCGCCTGAAGCAAAGAAGCCCGGTCTGCTCGGCCGCATGTTCGGTGGCGGAAGCCCTCCTGCCGAGCCGTCGAAGGAAGACACAAAGCCCGAGCCCGAGTCGAAAAAATCTGGGAAACCCAAGCCCGAGCCGCAACCCAAAGCGGAAACCAAGACGGTGCCCGCTGCGGAGCCGAGCGCGGGGGAACCGAAGAAACGCGGTTTGCTCGGCCGCATGTTTGGCGGCGGAGAAAAGCCCAAGGCGGAGGAGACGCCGGAGAAAAAGACCGACAAGAAACCCGCACCGTCGGAGGCTGAAGAGACTGGCAAGGCAGGCGAGAAGAAAAAATCCGCGGCCGCCCTCACCCCTGAGCAAGCGGTCGAGGAACTGCGCGGGCAATGGATCGCTGCTGCGGAGTCGTTGCGTGCGGGGGCCTCAGAGTTGTGGGCGGAATTTGCGGCCGCCCCAGGGCGTTCCGTTGTGAGGCTGCCGTTTGGTTTGGGAAAAAAGAAAAGCGCCGAACCCGACAAACCGGCCGGGGAAGAGAAGCCCGCCGAGCCCGCTCCGACGAAGCCCGAACCCAAGGTCGAGCCTGCGCCGAAAGCGAAGGCGAAACAGCAGCCCGGCAAGCCGAAGACGGTGCCCGTTTCCATCCCCATCGAGGACTACGCGAACATCATGAAGCGCAAGGACCGCATCGCCATTCTCGCCACGAACACCAATGAACTCAGCTCGCTGCGCACCCGCGCGCACGTTTTGTTCCGGCCCATCATCGGGGAGTACATCGATGTGATCAACGACCTGAAAAACGGCAAGACCAAGGACGCCGATGAGAAGCTGAAGATCCTCCGTGCCCGCACGGCCAGCGCTTATGAGCAGGGAAAGGCTGTCCAGGCGCAACTGGACGTGGTCGAGGCGAACCAGACGAAGAACTACTCCGGCTCGTTTGAAGACTTCCTGAATCTCCCGGCCCAATTGGAAAAGGAACTACCCGTGCGCGACGACCCGATCTCAAAATATCTCGACGCGCTCGACAAGGAGTTTGGCAAGTGACCAGTGTGGGTGTCCGCGAAAAGTGGGGCAGCACGCCGTGCAGTAGCGGATGGATCAGTTCAGGCTCACATCGTCCGGCATGCCGGACATGAGCTGATAGAGCGGCCCCATCTGCGTGAGCAGCGCGGTCCACAGTTGCGCGGGTTGCGGGGAGGTGAGCACGACTTGCTTCGCGGGGCTGATGATCCAGGAGCTGCGCTTCAGCTCCACCTCGAGTTGACCGCCGGACCAGCCGGAGTAGCCGACAAAGCCGCGCACATCTCGCCCCATGCTCAGCTCGTGAAGGGCATCCTGCACCGAGAGATGGGTGATGCACTTGAGCGCGTTGCGCTTGCTGTTCCAGCGCAGGGCGGCAAAGGCGAGCTTATCCGTGGCGACCGGACCGCCGAGGAAGACGGGCACCTGTCCCAGTGCGCCGAGATCGTGGCCCGGCAGCAGGTCGATGACGTGCTTGGCCAACGGGCGGTTCAGGATGTAGCCAAACGCGCCCTCATCCGTGTCATGCGCGGCCATGAAGATGACGGAGCGGGAAAAATTAGGATCCCGCAGTGTGGGTGCCGCCAGCAGCAGGGAGCCGCTGAGGCTGGGTGTCTCGTCTGTTTCGTCGTCAGTCATGGTGTGCCTGCAACTGCCGCACATCTAGTTCAACGCGCGCGGCATTGCACAGGGATTCTCTTCTCCACCAAATTTCACGCTGCCGATGCTGCGGTGACTGACTTAGTTTGACGGCGGCATTGACAGGGCGGCGTCCGTTTCGATAATGAGCGCCTTATGACTTTATTGGCACGCATGTTTGGAAGCCGCCTGCTGGGTGTGGCCCTGGCCGTCTCCGCGGTGACTTCCTGCTCGTCGGTGAGCAAGGGCCCGGGCGGTGAAGTGACCAAGGTGAAGTACTATTTCCTGCAGCCGCTGGAGGTGCTTCAGACGCAGGATCCGGCGATCCGCTTTGAGCGCGAGCACTACCTGCACGGTGCATACACGGCCGCGGAGCAGGTGGCGCGCACGGGTCATTATTACACCGTGATGTGGAAGGCTGCCGATCGCACGCAGCCCGTGACGGTGCGCTTTGAATACCGGCAGGCGAACACGGCGCTCCAAGTGAAGAAGCTGGAGCAGGAGGTGACCGATGTGCGTGGGAGCAATGAGACGCCCTTCCGCGTCGTCGGCCCGGAATTTGCGACCGACGGGCGTGTGAGCGCGTGGAAGGTGACGCTGCTCCGGGGCAAAGAGGAGCTGGCCAGCCAAGCGTCTTACCTGTGGAAGTAGTGACGAAGCTCGAACGCAGCCGGATGCGAGGCGTCCAAAAGATGACCGCCACGAAACGCTGGTCGCGTCCGGTCTCCCCGCCATCACGTTTCGTTGGGCGGAGAGCGAAGCCCTGCGCCTGTTCGTGCGTGGACTTCGTATGAACTTTTGATCCGCCTTCAACCGCCGTGCCACCCACTTCCACCATTTTAGTCGGCAAGATCGGCCCGCTCTTTTGGCTGCGGATCGACGGAAAGGGAACCTTCCAAAACAGCGTGGAGCTTAAGCGGTGCTTCCAGTCAGTGATCGCGCGCGGCACCAAGGACTTCGTGGTGGATCTCGAGCGGTGTCCGACGATGGACTCGACCTTCCTCGGCACGCTGACAGGAGCGGCATTAAATTTGCGCGAGTCCGGCGGCGGCGGGCTGAGCGTCTTGAATGCAAACGAGCGCAACCAGCATCTGCTCACCAGCCTAGGTCTGGATCATATCCTGGAACTCGATCTCGAAGGCACCGCGTGGAGCGCCGAGCGCGAGGTCGTCTGCAAGCAGCTCGCGCAGTGTGAAGGCCAGACGGCGCCGGTGTGCAAGGAGGAGCGTGCGCGCCAGGTGCTGCATGCCCATCAGGCGCTGACGGCGGCCAATGAGGACAACGTGTGCAGGTTCCGCGACGTGATCGAGTTTCTTCAAGACGAGCTGGCCGCCACCACGACTGCGGCCGGGTGATTTCTTCGGTTGTGCAAACTGGCCTCGCCCATAAGATGCCGCCGTTTGTCTTCCCGATCAGCGCGGCGTGACCGCGACGGCATGAGCACCCTGGCGATCATTTTTCTCATCTTGTTTCTCGTTGCGCTTGCCGCGTTGCTGGCCGTCGTCACCCACAAGCAGAAGGACAGCATCTCGCGGATCCTGGCCGAGGAGGAAGCCATCATCGCCGAGGAGCGCCGCATGTTCGGCTACCTGCACGATCTTGCCGAGGCGATTTCGCGCACCGACAATCAAGGCGCGGTGCATCGCCTCATTGTCGAGGGCGCGATGCGGGTGACGGAAAGCTGCGGCGGCGCCTTGTATCTGGCGGACGGGGAAACCGGACCCCTGGTGCCGCGGTACGTCTCGGACCGCTGCCCTCCGCTAGTGGAGCTGACGGAGCAAGCCGCGGCCAACGCGCAGAGCAATCCGTCATCGCTGCTGAGCTTTCTGCGGCTGCAGACCGTCGATCCGGTGTCCGGCCTCGTGGGGCGCATCTACGCCTCGCAGAAATCCGTGTTGCTCAAGGATCTGCGACGTGATGGCGGTATCAGCGGCGCCGGGCATTGCTCCCAGGAAAACGTGACCGCAATGGTCGGCGCGATGGTGTCAGGCAACCGGAGGCTCGGCGTGCTCACCGTCGTGGCGGATGCGTCAGAGCGCGCCTTCTCGCAAAACGACTTCGAGGTTTTCAATTCGCTCTGCGAGCAGTCGGCCTTCGCGCTGGCCAATGCGATGGCGCATCAGGAGGCCGAGGCAAAGCGGCAGATCGAGGCCGAACTGCGCAGCGCCAGTGAGATCCAGCGCATTCTGCTGCCGGGGAAAGATCCGCCGCTCGACGGATTCGTCATCGCGGGGAAGAACATCCCGGCCCGGGTCCTGAGCGGTGACTATTATGACTACCTGCCTCTCGGCGGCTCGAACTTCGGCGCGGTCATCGCCGATGTGTCAGGAAAGGGCACTGCCGCGGCGCTCATCACCGCCATGTGCCGGAGTGTGCTGCGTTCAAACGCATCCTCCTCACGTTCACCCGCTGCCGTCCTCGGCGCCGTGAACCGCGTTTTGTTTCCCGACATCCGTGAGGACATGTTCATCAGCATGATTTTCATGGTGCTGGATCAGGCCACGTCGGAGGTGACGCTGTCCCGCGCAGGGCACACCTATCCGCTCGTCTGGCGCAGTGCCTCGAGCACCGTCGAGGAAATCCGCTCCGGCGGGCTCGCGGTCGGCATTGACCGCGGAGAGGTTTTCGAGCGCGTGACGAAGGACTGCGCCTTCACGCTCAATGCCGGGGATTGCCTTCTGCTTTACACCGACGGCGTGAACGAGGCCATGGATGCGCGGGGTGATGAGTTTGGGGAGGAGCGCATCAAGGCGGCGCTCGCCTCGCTGGCTCCGCAAGGCGCGAAGGCCGTGGTCAGCGGGCTCCTCGCCGAGGTCGCGCAGTTTCTCGGCGGACGCCGGTCGCATGATGACATCACCTTGATTGCGCTCAATAAGGCGGCATAATCCCCGCCCCCCGGGCCGCACGCGCCTCGTGGAGACGCCCGCCACACGGGTGCAAAAAACCCGCTAACAATCGACATGACAGATAATGGTTCCGACACCCCCCAGGCCGAGGCCGCCGCTGATCCGGCCGTCGGCGTAGCCGCGCCCGAGTCGCCTCTGGACCCGATCGCGATGCTGCAGGAAGACATCGGCAGATGGAAAGATCTCGCCTACCGCAGCCAGGCCGAGCTGGACAACTACCGCAAGCGCGCCGCCCGCGAGGCGCAGGAGGCCAGGGCCTTTGCAAACGCCGACCTGCTCCGCACCCTCCTCCCCATCATGGACAATTTCGAGATGGGACTCGAGGCCGCCCGCAGCGAGTCCGAGAAGTCCATGATCTTCACCGGAATGAGCATGGTGCAGCGTCAGTTTCAGGATTTTCTGCGTGAGATGGGCGTGCAGGAAATCGAATCGCAAGGCAAGGCTTTTGACCCCAACTCACACGAGGCCGTGGCGCAGGAAGCCAGCGATGTCGCCGCCGAGGGCACCATCCTCCGCGTGACCCGCCGCGGCTTCCGCATCAAGGACCGTCTGCTCCGGCCCTCTTCCGTCATCGTCTCCAGCGGGCCCGCCACTCCGGCAACTTCAAACCCTGTGGCGGCGTCACAGTCCTCCTGATTCCTCATGGCCGAAAAACGCGACTACTATGAGATCCTCGGCGTTGCCCGCGATGTCTCTCCCGAGGATCTCAAGAAGGCCTACCGCAAGCTCGCGGTCAAATTTCATCCCGACAAGAATCCCGACGACAAGGGAGCCGAGGAGAAATTCAAGGAACTCGGCGAAGCCTACGATGTGCTCAGCGACGTCGAGAAGCGCGCCGCATACGACCGCTACGGCCACGCCGCCTTCAAAGGCGGCATGGGCGGCGGAGGTGGCGGATTCCATGATCCGTTCGACATCTTCCGCGAGGTCTTCAGCGGCGCGGGCGGCGGCGGCGGCATCTTTGAATCCTTCTTCGGCGGAGGCAGCGGCGGGCGGCGCCGCACCGATGGACCGCAGCGTGGCAGTGACCTGCGCTACGGCATGGCCATCTCCCTTGAGGAAGCCGCGCATGGCTGTGAGCGCGAGATCGATTACGAGCGGCTCGTCGCCTGCAAGGTCTGCTCCGGCAGCGGCTCTGCCAGCGGCGGCGGGAAGAAAACCTGCCGCACCTGCGGCGGCGCCGGGCAGGTCATCTCGTCACGCGGCTTTTTTCAGATTCAGCAGCCGTGTCCCGATTGCAATGGCGCCGGGGAGACGATCACCGATCCGTGCAAGCCCTGCCACGGCGTCGGCCGCGTGAAGGAGCAGGCCCACGTGCGGCTGAAAGTCCCGGCCGGCATCGAAGAAGGATCCCGCCTCCGCTCCCAGGGCAATGGCGATGCGGGCACCCAAGGCGGACCGCATGGGGACCTCTACATCGTCGTGCAGATCCGCGCGCATGATGTCTTTGAACGCGATGGGAATGATCTCCACTGCGATGTGCCGCTCTCATTCCCCATCGCTGCTCTCGGCGGTGAGATCAGCGTCCCTACCATCGAAGGCAAGGCCAGCGTGAAGGTGCCCGCCGGCACGCAGAATGGCACCACCTTCCGCCTCCGCGGCAAAGGCATGAAAGTCCTCGGCGCAAACTCAAACGGCGACCTCTACGTTCACATGCAGATCGCCGTGCCCACCAGGCTGAATGGCGAGCAACGGGAGGCTCTCGAAGGTTTTGCGAGAGCGCTCGGCGACCAGACTTCCCCGATGGAGGAAGGTTTCCTTGAAAAAGCGAAGAAGTTTTTCAAGTAGCCCGCCCATCCTGTTCACCCGACGCTACTTCGCCGCGAGAGTGCTCTCGGCGGCTAGCGCGTCGCGGCGGTCGCGCACATTGTCGTGCGCGTCCTTCACGGCGGCGCCCTGAACGCGCAGAGCATCGACCACGTTCATCGGCATGCCGGGGGTTTCGAGCGCCTTCTTGTAGGCGGCGATGGCGGAGTCCTCGCCGCGCTCGCACTCGGCCAGGATGGCGTGTGAGTCCCTGCCGGTGACGGTCGCCTTCAGGTCGATCCATCCGCGATGCAGCGCACCGGCGACGGAGCCGGTTTGCTCGGGGTCCGGATCACCGAAGGAGCGCGCCATGGATTGCAGCTCCGAAGCAAACTTGCCGCGCTGCTGCGAGTATTCGGAAAAGAGGGTTTTCAGTTCTGCGGATTCGACATCAGTCGCGGCGGCGCGGAAGCCGTCCTGGCCATCCTTGAGGATCTGAATGAGGTCGTTGAGCACGGATGTTGTGGTGTTTGACATGGTACTACCCTCATCGGGCGGCGCGCGTCATCCGCGTCTGTCGAGTGAAGGGAAAACCACAGCCGCAGCGCGACCCGTAGGGTTCAGTCTGTGGCACCCATCTGCTGCATGCCTTCTTGCGAGAAGTCAGCGTCCGTGAAGCGCACGTTATGCTTGATGCTGGAACCGATGAGTTGCGTGACGGAACCAGTGGCTGCTTGCGTGATCGTCAAATTGGCGGCGATGTGGCGGTCTTGATCGTCGGTCACCACGCGCGTGGTGTCGATGCGTCGCACCAGCTTGCCGGACTGCGAGTACTTCTCCACCCGCATGGGCACGAGGCGGCGCACATCCACCCAAGTGCGGACCATGCCATAGGATGAGCTGGTCTTACCGGGCTTCGACTCCAAGATCTGGCAGTTCGTGCGGCCGACCGCTTCGGTGCCGGCCAGGGTTTGCTGATTCCATGCGAAGAAGTTCTCGATCACATCCCCGAGCGAGAGATCGCTGCCAAACAGAGGCTCGGAGAGCTGGCCTGCCTTGATGGGGCGCACCGCGTCCGGTGGCACAAAGGTCGCGCCCGAGGTGAAACGACCCGAGGCCTGCCGCAGCAAGACGGCGCGGCCCTTCTGCTCCTTTGGATACTGGACCTGATAAAGGAGATCCGCGCCGGCGGCGGTGGCGCGTGATTTGATCTGAAGCTGGAGTGTGGCCTCCGGCCGTCCGGCGGAAGGCTTCACCTCCATCTTCAGCCGCACCATGGCGTCGCCATCCCGTTGTTGCGCGCTGAGCTTTGCGGCGAGGGCGGAGGCTGAGAGCGCGTCTTCCGCACGCGAGGTGATGGCGGCGGCGGCGAGGACGATGGCGAGAAAGAGTCGGTGCGTTTTCATGAGATCGGTTGGGTTGGATTATTGGCTCATCCTTGAAGGGCGAGGCTCGGAGTGAGGCGTGAGCTGCGCCACGCGGGATAGAGGCCGCTGAGCACGCCCACGACCACGGCGATGCCGATCGATGAGAGCAGGAGCATGATGTTCAGATCGGGCTCAAGCATCCCGCGGATCGCAGGCGTGGCCTGGAGGAGCTTCACGCCGATGATGCCGATGACCACGCCGACAATACCGCCGAAGAGGCCGAGCAAGGCAGACTCCAGGAGGATCATGTTCACGATGCGGCGGCGCTTCCAGCCGATGGCCAGCAGGATGCAGATCTCCTGCTTCCGCTCGAAGACAGTCATGAGCATGGTGTTCATGACGCCGAGAATGCCCACGAGCACGGCGAGGAGGGATGTGCCCCAGCTCATCGCGTTGATCATGCGGTAGGCCTGACTGTTGCGGATGTGCTCGGAAGCGACGACCGCACGTGCCTCGGGAATGATCTCGGTGATGGCCTGCTTCAGCCGCGTCCGCTCGGCCTCGGTCGAGCCCGGCGTCACGCGCAGGTCGATGATGTTGATCTTGCCCTGCGTGCCGGAGATCTCCTGGAGCTGTTCCAAGGCCAGGATGATCGAGCCGTCCTCCACCACCGCACCGCCATCGACGATGCCCACGACGTCGAGTTCGTCGTTCTCGAGCTGTAGCTTGTCCCCCGGCTTTTTCTTCAGGATCTCGGCAGCGGTCTTGCCGAGGACGACGGCCTTCTCCGCGCCATCGTGCGGCATCCGGCCCGCGATGATCTTGAGATTCTTCCACGAGAACCCGCCCCAGTCGCGCGCGGAGACGATCATCATGTCGGAGCTTTCCACGCCCATCAGCTCGACAAGCAGCCCGCAGGTGGCCGCCACGTTTGGCAGCGCCGCGATGCGCTTTTGCACGGCGGCGTCGAAGGGCTTCGGGGTGAGCGCGTTGCCCATGCTGCTGACGACGATGTCTGTGCCGCGCGTCTTCATGCCGCTGGCCCAGCTCGTCTCAAAACCGCGTGAGATGCCGACCAGCGCCACCACCGCCGCGATGCCGATGGAGATGCCGAGCAGCGTGAGGCCGGTGCGCACGGGCCGGCGCATCAGGCCGCGGATGACGACGGTGAGAAAGTTCATGAATTGAAGGCGGGCAGGTCTGCTGATTTGCCATCGAAGACGATCCGGCCGTCCTTCATCTGCACAGCGCGCGGCGTGCGGCGTGCGATGCCCATGTCGTGGGTGATGAGCACCAGCGTCATCTTCTGCTCCTGATGCAGACGGAAGAGCAGCTCCAGGATGATGCCGGTGTTTTCGCTGTCGAGATTTCCCGTCGGCTCGTCCGCCAGAAGGACGGAAGGGCCGTTTGCCAGACTGCGGGCGATGGCGACGCGCTGTCTTTCACCGCCGGAGAGCTTCGAGGGGAATTGGTCCTTGCGATGTGCGAGGCCGACCGCGTCGAGCAGCTCCACCGCGCGTTCCCTGCGCTCGTCTCCGGGCCGGGTGGATTCAAACATGGGCAATTGCACATTCTCCGCCGCGGTGAACGTCGGGAGAAGGTGGAACGACTGGAACACGAAGCCCACCTCGCCCGCTCGGTAAGCCGATGCGTCTCGATGATCTGAGAGCGACTCGCCGCGGTAATTCAGAGTGCCGCCCGACGGCCGGTCGAGCGCGCCAAGCATCTGCAGCAGCGTCGTCTTCCCGCAGCCGCTGGGGCCGATGATGGAAAGGCACTCCCCGGAGCGGATGGTGAAGTCCAGCCCGCGCAACGCATGCACCTGGCCGTCGTCGTACTTTTTCGTCAGATCGCGTGCCTCGTAGAGCACACCGCTGTCGGTCGGGTGTGTGGAGACGGCAGGGTTCATAACACTGTAACGCGGGCGGGGTCAGACGCGCGCGTGGACATTTGATTCCGGGCGTTGATCGCTGACGTGCTGCCACTGCGCGCCGACGCGCGGATCGGACAGGCCGCGCACGAGATCCGCCAAGGCGCGGGTGTAACTTGGGAATGGCGCGCGCTCCTCCGGCAGCTCGGGATGAAGCTCGGAGGCGTAGTGCGGCATCTCGGCATGGAAAAGACCGCCGCGCAGGTGATGCACGCCATGATACGGCTCGTGCAGCAGGGTCAGCGACACCGCCTTTCCCACCCAACCATCCGCGACGATGCTGCGCGTGGCACTGCGCACCGTCGAGCCCGTGAGGCCGACGTGCTCGATGTACTTCCGCCAGCTCTGCAGGTTCGCCGCGATTGCGCCTGGAATGAGATGCATCCACAAAAAGTACTTCCAGAGATCGAGCGCGGCGACTGTCGTCAGAATGCACACCCACACAGCCACCATCAACGTCAGCTCCATCCAGATGCGCTTCCGCACGCGCGCGCTGCGGATGGGCGAGCCGGTGCGGAGAAACGTCCGCAGAAACAGGAGCGGAGTGAAAAGCATGCCGGCAAAAAGCTCGAGGAAGGCAGCCAGCACGCGCGCCCAGCGCGGCGTCTTTGTGAGGACGAAGGGCCAAAGCTCCTCGTCCCGCTCCGTGCCGAGGTGTGAGTGATGGGTCTGGTGCGCGGCGCGGTAGAGCGTGAAGCTCATCAGGCTGAAGACGGCGATCAACTGGCCGTCGATCTCATTGAGCAGCCGGCTCTTGCGCAGCATGCGGTGTGAGGCCTCGTGAAAGCCGATGAGCATCCCGTGCATCAGATGGCAGCACACGATCACGAGCGGCACCGCCAGCCACCACCATTCACGATAGACGGCGTAGCCCAGCGCGCCCTGCGTCGCGAACAGGCTGGTCGAAATGATCGGGAACGCCGCCCGGCTGATCCAGTGAACCGGTGGCGCTTCTGTCAGGAATGAATCGGTGGTCGTCATGGGGGCACGAGTCCGCTGAGAAGTGTTCGGGTGCGGTTGTCGGGAGATCGGCACGCATTCGAGAGCGCCGTGAGAAACAAACGATCCAGCTCCTGGATGCCGGGCAGGTCAAACAGATGCGCGCGGTAAAGCCACACGACCTCCATCCCGCCACCTTCCTCCGTGATCTCGCACGCGAGGTCCAGGCGCGGCGTGCCCGTGGAGCGCATGGCGAGCCGTGCGGAAAGTTTGGGATAGGACACTTCAGGCACCGGATGGTTTTGCAGGGCAAAGCGCACCTCGAACACCGGATTGCGTCCGGGTGTTGCCGGCTCGCCCAGTGCGCGCGTCAGTTCGGCGAAGGGCATCGCATTGCCGAAGGACTCGACTGCCGCCTGATGCACCGCTTTCAAGCGGCTGGAGAAAGGCTCGTCGTGATCCACGCGTGTGCGCACAGGCACCACGCCGGAGCAGTAGCCCATGGTTTCCTGCACGGCCTTCGTCGAGCGGTTCGCCACGGGTGTGCCGACGACGATGTCGTCGGCGCCGCTCCACTTCGAAAGTGCGGTTTGAAAAACGGTGAGCAGCGTGCTGTAAAGCGTCGCGCCCTGTCTGCGCGCGAGTTCGCGCGCGGCACTGCCGAGCTTTGCATCGATGGCGGAAACCCATCGCTCGGGCCTGCCTGACGCACCCGAGGGGAGGGCCTTTGCTTCCCACAGGCGCTGGGTGCCCCGGAGTTCTGTCCGCCAAAACTGCGCGCGGCGTTCCAGCTCCGCCGCATTCCACATCTCCCGCTCAGCGGCGCCCCATTGCGAGTAGGTCATCGGCACGGGCGGCAGTCCTGTTTTGATTCCCATCATCCCCTGAATATACGCGGCGCACAGATCCTGGATGAAGACGCCCAGCGTCCAGCCGTCCGCCACAGCGTGGTGCATCGAGAGCACCAGAGTCACGTCATCGGCGGAGCGGCGGCACATGACCATGCGGTGCACGGGGCCCTGCACTAGGTTGAATGGGCGCTGGAAGATTTCCGCCGCAATATCATTCAGCGCATCCGGCTGGCCTTCCGCAGCGGTAAGCTCGCGCAGCTCAAAACTGGGCTCGCCACTCCGCCTGACCATCTGGAGCGGCCTGTCTTTCCCGGGAAGAAACGTGGTGCGCAATGACTCCTGGCGGTTCACCACGCCTTGGATTGCGGCCTCGCAATCCTGCGGTGTGATCAGGCCTTTCACGTGAATCAGGCAAGAGATCTGGTTCGACACATGATTCGGCGGCACAGG